>JAFAKI010000211.1 GCA_019235595.1 Mucilaginibacter sp.
TGGCAAGCAATAAATCTGTTTTTCAGGATTATAGTTCAGAGGATAAAGGCGATTTCCTGGCAACATTAACAACGGGGCATAACTATGGGCTTAATGTTTCGAGAAACGGGTACCTTTTCTATTCGGCTAATTTCTCACTGGTTGGACATAACGATAAGAACCCGTTTGACGTACTTGCCCTGCTGCAGCCTATCGCGGTAGGAAACAAGGTAGTTTTGAAAAACATATTCTTTGATACCAATAAATGGGATATCAAGGATGAATCGAAGCCTGAGCTGAAGAAACTCATAGATTTCCTGGAATTGAACCCGACTACTCATATCGAAATATCCGGGCATACAGATAATGTCGGAACTCTCCAATCAAACCAAATACTCTCAGAAAACAGGGCAAAATCGGTTTATCAATATTTATTAAGCAACGGTGTACAAGCCGACCGGCTGGTTTACAAAGGCTATGGCCAAACACAACCTATAGCGTCAAATGATAATGATGAAAACCGTAGTAAGAATCGGAGGACTGAGTTTAAGATAGTGGCGAAATGAGGGTTCAGAGATTAGAGATTGGTTAATTAGAGATTAGGGTAAAAGTTCATTAATAACTTTTTGATCAATGATGCTTATGTCTGATAACATCAATAACTTTTCCACCTTTGAAATCAATTTCCATGGAATCAGGATCAATACTACCCGGTGTAAAACCTAAATCATAAAACCATGCGCCATCTTGTTCGCTAAAATGGTCTGTTCCTAAAAGCTTTTCCACCTCTGCGGGACTTTGGCCAACGAGCATTTTGCTGCTTATGATATTGTCTGCATACTCATAGCGAGTATCCTTATCATTCATCCATTTAACCTTATCGAAGTTACGGTTTGGGTAATACATTTGAATATCGAAGATTGCCGCAAATATCAGAATATATGCTATTGGAGCTGATAATAAAGTTATCAACCAGGTGACAACAATTCTTTTATTTTGATTTTTGATCTTTTTAAGTAAACGACGCCAGATAAAAAATAAAGGAAGGCTAATACATAATACAATAAGATAAGCATCTGCACCTATTCCAAAAATTGATATCATTTCAATAAGTCGCATATTTTACAAGGTCGGCTCTGATAAATATATAACAAAAGCCGGACACTTATCCGGCTTTAATTTTTTATAGAATTCAGCTTTCCGCTTAATTACCCATTTCAGACATGAATTTTATGCGCATCAATTGCACCTCTTCGCGGGTGTAATCGTCAGCACCTAATTCAACCAAGGCGTCATCTATCGAATCGATTTCTGCTGATTTAAAATAGTCAAATACTTCTTCCTGCTTGTCTTCATCGATCACTTCATCAATAAAGTAATTCAGGTTGAGCTTTGTGCCTGAGTTGACAATTGATTCTACCTCACGTAATATCTCTTCGTAAGTAAGGCCTTTTGAAGCGGCGATGTCTTCCAGGTTCAAATGGCGGTCGATGTTCTGGATAATGTAAACCTTAAGCGCAGATTTATTCGCAGCGCTCTTGATCACCATATCCACAGGGCGGTCTATCTCGTTATCCTCCACATATTTTTTGATCACATCAATAAACGGTGCGCCAAATTTCATCGCTTTGCCTGCCCCTACTCCGGATATCTGCTTCAACTCCTCAGTCGTGATAGGATAATGCGTACACATTTCCTCCAACGAAGGGTCCTGGAATATTACAAAAGGCGGCAAACCTTTTTGCTTGGCAATCTTCTTGCGAAGATCTTTCAGCATTTGCAGCAGTTCGGCATCCAATGCTCCGCCACCCTGTTTTGGACCTTCTGCATCGTCGTCATCATCAGTTGCCCCCATCGGCCTGTTCATGATAAAGCGAATGCTGTGCGGATTCTCCAGGAACGAGTTGCCCAATTTCGTTAAACGCAGGACGCCATATTGATCAATATCCTTTGAAACAAAGTTATTTAATAGCGCTTGTCTTAACAGCGAGTTCCACAGATTTTCACCCTGCTCTTTACCCGAGCCAAATACGTCCAGCAAATGGTGCTCGTAGTTATGAATCTGCGGGTTATCCTTACCCATCAATACGCTGATGATATGCGCATCATCAAACTTCTCACCAAACTGTTTGATCAGACTTAAAACTTTATGCAAGTGCTCTTCGCCGTCAAAATGTTCTTTGTGTGCGCAGCAGTTGTCGCACATATTGTTACAACCTGCTTCGTTAAAGTTCTCGCCAAAATAATGAAGCAACTGTTTACGACGGCATACAGATGATTCCGCGTAATCAATCACCTCTTTCAATATCTGCGTACCGATTTCCCGTTCAGACACCGGTTTATCTTTCATGAATTTTTGCAGCTTATCAATATCCTTTTCAGAATAGAAAGCAACACAAACTCCTTCTCCCCCGTCACGACCTGCACGACCTGTTTCCTGGTAATAACCTTCCATGCTCTTTGGCATGTCGTGGTGAATTACATAGCGAACGTCCGGTTTATCAATACCCATACCGAAGGCAATGGTTGCTACAATCACATCCACATCCTCCATCAGGAATTTATCCTGCGTATCGGCACGTACTTTTGAATCCAGCCCGGCATGGTATGGTAAAGCCCTGACGCCATTCAGATTAAGTGCTTCAGCAACTTCTTCTACCTTTTTACGGCTCAGGCAATATATAATTCCCGATTTTCCGGGATTTTGTTTTACAAATTTTACGATCTCCTTCAGCACATTCCGCTTTGCTTTTACCTCGTAAAACAGGTTTGAGCGGTTAAAGGACGATTTAAAAACCGTAGCGTTGTTCATCTGCAGGTTCTTTTGGATGTCCTGCTGAACTTTAGGCGTTGCTGTAGCGGTAAGAGCGATAATTGGTATACCCTCGCCAATATTGCTGATCACCTGTCTGATTTTACGGTATTCTGGCCTAAAATCGTGCCCCCACTCAGAGATACAGTGCGCCTCATCAACCGCTACAAACGATACATGGTTGAGCCTTAGGAAATCAACATTTTCCTGCTTGGTTAATGATTCAGGTGCAACATATAAAAGCTTAGTTTTGCCACCAAGTACGTCTTCTTTTACCCGGGCTATCTCGGCCTTGGTTAATGAGGAGTTTAAAAAATGTGCAATGCTGTCGGAGCCGCCGAAAGCTCTCAGTTGATCTACCTGGTTTTTCATCAATGCAATTAATGGCGAGATCACAATCGCTGTTCCATCGCTCATCAATGCCGGCAACTGGTAACACATGGACTTACCCCCGCCAGTTGGCATGATCACAAAAGTATCGTTGCCCGCGAGGATATTGGTTATAATCGCTTCCTGTTCTCCCTTAAAATTGTCGAACCCGAAAAAGTTCTGCAGGTTATCAAAAAGCGACCTTTTTGTTTCAATCATTATTCAGCTTATCCTTAATTCTAATTTAAAACTCAAAATAACAAATTTTTCTAAATAAACGGCGGCTTTTGTTTAAAATTTTATACAAAAATGATTTTTAAATGAAAACAATTTATTTTTTTTAACGTTTTCATACGGGCTAAAAACAACAGCACTTTACGTAATTTTATTTAGTATATAATTTACAGAATATTCTACATTTTTGCCGTTAGTTTGCAGCTATAAAATTCTTTAAAAACAAACATGAATAAAGACTACTATGCTATCATTATGGCCGGCGGTATCGGAAGCCGTTTTTGGCCGATTAGCAGAACATCACATCCTAAACAATTTATCGACATACTGGGAACCGGTAAAACGCTGATACAAAACACTTACGAAAGGTTTCTGAAAGTTTGCCCTAAGGAAAATATCTACATAGTTACCAATGACAATTACCTCGACCTTGTAAAAAAACAGTTGCCGGATATGGCCGAGCAGCAAATACTGACCGAGCCCGTAATGCGTAATACTGCACCGTGCATTGCATACGGTTGTTATAAGATTGAAAGCATTAATCCGAACGCGTCCATCGTGGTGGCGCCTTCGGATCACCTGATATTGGATGAAGCGGCTTTTATTACCGCGATTGAAAAATCGTTAAAGATCGCTTCTAGCAATCAATGTTTAATTACTTTGGGTATCAAACCTTCGCGGCCAGATACGGGATATGGTTATATTCAATACACCGATTCAATACTTGACGAAGACTTTCACAAAGTAAAAACCTTTACCGAAAAGCCCACCCTGGATATCGCAAAAACCTTTATTCAAAGCGGGGACTTTTTGTGGAATGCAGGTATATTCATCTGGTCAGCCGATGCAATACTGAAAGCATTTAGCCGTTACCTGCCGGAAATGAGCGAAATATTTGCCGAGGCGCGTCCGATGTACAATTCTGACAACGAGAAAAATCACATTCACAGGACTTACCTGCAGTGCACCAATATCTCTATCGACTATGGTATTATGGAGAAGGCTGATAATGTTTATGTGCTCCCTTCAGAATTTGGGTGGTCTGACCTTGGTACCTGGGCATCGATCTATCAGCTTGCCGAGAAAGATTATGTAGGGAACGTGGTTATCCCTTCAGAAAAGGTGATCATGTATGATTCATCTAACTGTATGGTAAACGTACCCGGCGAGAAACTGGTGGTTTTACAGGGCTTGCATGACTACATAGTGGTAGAATCAAACAATACCCTGTTAATTTGCCCGCGCGATCAGGAACAAAACGTGAAACAGGTCGTTGCCGATGTGAAGAATAAGTTTGGAGCGAAGTATATATAGTTAGTGAGTGGTTGATTGAGTTAAGTGGTTGATTAGGTTCGATCTTTTCAACTCAATCAACCTAATCTAACTTAATCAACTACTTAACTCCGCGCTGTCGCACCGCCTCATATAAAATAATCCCCGTCGACACCGATACATTCAGCGATTCTATCTCACCAAACATCGGGATTTTGGCCAGGTGGTCTGCTATGCGGATGATCTCGTTGCGGATGCCATCTTCTTCCGAACCCATTATGATAGCAGTTGGCGAGGTGTAATCGGGGCTGTAAATGTCATCCTTAGTCTTTTCGGTACAGCAAACCAATTGCAGGCCTGATTCTTGTAAAAAGCGAATCGTTTGCATAAAATTATCATGCCGGCAAACCGGAATCTTGTACAATGCCCCCGCTGATGTTTTGATACCATCAGCATTGATTTGTGCTGAACCTTTGGCAGGGATAACGATAGCATGCACACCGGCACATTCCGCCGTACGGGCAATAGCTCCCATGTTGCGCACATCGGTAATGCCATCAAGAACCAATATCAATGGGGTCTCCCCTTTTTCAAATATTTCAGGGATGATGTTTTCTATCTTCTGATAAATAATTGGCGAAATAACAGCAATCACCCCCTGGTGATTTTTTTGGGTGATGCGATTTAGCTTTTCTACGGGTACCTGCTGACCGACAATTCCGTACTCATGCATCAGCGTCTTAAGCTCGTTAATCAGTCCCCCCCCGATGCCTCTTTGTATGTATAGCGACTCGATCTCTTTGCCAGAACGAATAGCCTCTATCACAGCACGGATGCCAAAAACCATCTGGTTATTTTCCCTGCTTTCCCTGTTATTATAAGCCATTTATTTTATTGAGTTGAAGAGGCAAAATTAGCCATTCTAATCGTATTACAATGAGGGTAAAATGTATAGCATTTTTTATCAATTTTTTAAAGTGCTTATACCCGGTTTAATTTACCAACAAGTATACATAGTGTCTGATTCACAGCGATAAATTAAATTTTTCAACAAATCATTGTTAATTAATTATTTACAAATTATTTATTTTCCTATTGGTTTGGGCTTTCATAGAATCTCAAAAAAAAGATTTTAACGTATAAGTAAATCGCGATTTTTTCGTATATTTTTGGGTTATGATTCTGGAGAACGATAACCCCTACAACAAGCCCACTACCAATGAAAGACGCAGCAGAATTACTAACCCAACACCCTACGGTGGTCTCGGTAAGTTACCGCCTCAGGCAGTCGATTTGGAAGAGGCGGTGCTTGGCGCACTCATGCTCGAGAAGGACGCCTTATCCTCTGTAATCGACATACTTAAGCCTGAGGTTTTTTATAAAGACAGCCACCAGAAAATATTCAAGACCATACGGTATCT
>JAFAKI010000020.1 GCA_019235595.1 Mucilaginibacter sp.
AACACCACAAAATAGCACCCTGAAATTGGACTATGAAGCAAAAGGCAAAAGCGATGGCAATCAACTGCTAATTGCCCTGGTACAAAAGCATGCCGTTAACAAAGTAAATGCCGGCGAAAATGAAGGAAGGGTTTTATCTCATGTCCAGATTGTGCGCAGCCTGCAGACTTTTCAATTGAACCAGAAAGGCACCCATGACCTGCAGCTTCCGGCAGGATTTAATCCAAACGATTGGGAAGTTATTGGGTTAATACAAAATACAGATACCGGGATAATTACAGCCGCTGCACGGGCCTCGCTAACACCGTCTACAACAGTTTTATAATAACATTAATAACATGAAAAAGTTATTGTCTGCAGCGATAATCGCCCTGTTTGCGATTAGCGTAAACGCTCAAACCCCATTGACAAAAGAATTGAACTGCACCGAAGAAGCATTTACATTGAGATTGGATATCCGCTCCGGATGGCGTCCCGGGATGGTGAAAGTGGGTAATGCTCAGCTGGCAAATTATGCTGTAATACCTTTGGTCGATTATTTCCCGATAAACCATAATATGCAAAAACCCCAAGTCTTAGGCTCATCTTTCTTTTACCCGGATGGTAAGCCCGGTATGAAAGAACGAAGTTTGTTATTCAACAAAAATTCGATGTCGATTTTCGGTTTGTATAATCAAACCACATACAGCTATCGCGATAGTGTAAACTACCGCTATGGCTACAAATAAAAGCCCTTAGCCGTCTATGCAAAGGTCCTTCAAGCATGAAAGGGCCTTTGTGTTTTAATAGCCCTGGATGATCACTATTAAAATCAGCCTCATGATTGTCTAATCCGACCACCCATTTGTCCGGTTCAACTATAATTCACTCAGAAAAACGGCTGTTTAGGGGCAACTTTGGTCATACAATTAAAAACAACAACACTATGAACACAAAAACAACAAAAGTAATTTACCGGACAGGAGTCGCATTAACCTCATTATGGTTTGGAGCAAGCAGCTTTGGTGAACTGACCCACAACCCTATCGTATGGGATATTACCCTGAAACTGGGCTATCCCCCGCACTTCATTTATATCCTCGGTGTGGCCAAATTTTTAGGAGTCGCAGTATTACTAACGCCAACCAAATTGCTGCGATTGAAAGAATGGGTTTTTGCAGGGCTTTTCTTTGACATCGTTTTCGCCTTCTTCTCTAAACTGGCGGTGTTAAACTTTGCTGCTGGCACCGACGCAATTGTTGCAGCCATTATGGTAGGCGTTACTTACATCACGTTTAGAAGGCTTTATTCTGCGAAATACGAGGTCGCCCCATCAACCGAAGTAAATCAAAAACTGGTTAATGCTTAACCGCCTAAAACATCGACCATAAATAATTAAAAGAACAACATATCTATCATACATAAATATTAAAAAAATGGAAACTCTAACAGTAATTGATAACACAAACAATGCACAAATCACGATCAATAAAGTACTATATACCGGTAAAGTGCGCGTTACTGGTGGCCGCGATGGCGCAGCAAAAAGTGAAGACGAGCGTTTGAACGTTAATCTTTCTTCACCAGGTGCCCCCGGTACCGGCACTAACCCTGAGCAATTATTTGCCGCCGGATGGTCAGCCTGTTTTATTGGCGCCATGAGGCATAACACCGGCGCTTTAAAAATCCCACTGCCTGCCGATACCATCATTAATGCAGAAGTTGATTTAGGTACAGGCGAAGGCGGTTTTTACCTGCAGGCACGCCTGAATGTGAGCCTTCCGGGACTGACAGATGAGCAGGCCAGGCAAGTGGTAGAGGCGGCCCATCAAACCTGCCCCTACTCAAAAGCAACACGCGGCAATATCAATGTGGTTATAAATGTAGCCGTGTAATAAACCTTAAAAACAAAAAGAAGGAAAGGTAATGTGAAATACAAGCATTGCCTTTCCCCCTTTATAAGCAGACACACTCTGGCATAGTTAATTCGGTGGTACAACAATTTTAGATAGCTTTGCTATGTTGACGTTCTCAACTATAAAAGGGATTATTCATCCTCTGATGAAAAAAAATGAGCTAAAAATATCTCATGCAACCATCTGGATCAGCTCGATTACGCTGGGCTTATTATCCTCGGTACCGCAATTAGCTGCCCGTCAGTTTAATCCGGCTGAGGCTGCGGTTAATGCGGGCTTGACCGGCTTGTTTGCATTGCTAATGTGGTATTTTAATATCTATATCCTCTGGCGCAAACCTGGCAGAACAAGGAGACAAAGTATATCCTATTCCAAACTGCTAAGCTCTTTGCTTTTTGGGTTGATCTTAATGTTCGGGCTGGCCTGGGTGCAGCAGCTAATATTATCACATATTAACTTTGGGCCTACTATGTTGATGGTGGAGGTGCGCGGGATACTGATCAACCTGGTGTTTTACATGTTCCTTAACTTACTGCAGCAAAACTACGAGAACCAGCATGTGAATATGGAGTTGGAGCGCATTAAGAGCGATAACCTGGCCGCGCAATATGAAATGCTGAAACAACAGGTCAACCCACACTTTCTTTTTAATAGTCTGAATACGTTAAAAGTGATGGTTGAATCAGGAGAGCCTGAAGCGGTGGATTTTATTATTAAGCTGTCTAACTTTTACCGCTTTACACTCGAAAGCCGCAAGCTCGACCTGATACACGTTCGTGAAGAAATGGAAATTGTTAATGCTTACCTGTTTCTTCAAAAAGCCCGCTTTGAGGCCGGCCTTACTTTTACTAATAAACTAACTGAAAAAAGCCTGGGGACGCTGGTTCCGCCATTTACCCTACAACTGCTTGTTGAAAACTGTATTAAGCACAACGTTGTCTCATTGCAGCGACCATTGCACATCATTATGTATGAAGATGGTGAATCTATTATTATTGAGAATCAGATCCAATTGAAAACGGGCGACAATGGCTCGCTGGGGGTGGGGCTGAAGAACATCGATCTTCGCTATAATCACTTTCTTGAAAAAAATATTGACATCATCGACGATCAGAAAACCTTTAAAGTAAAACTTCCATTTATTTATGAACATCATCATTATTGAAGACGAACTTAAGACTGCCAAATCACTTGAAAATATTATCATAGGCCTCAGGCCCGACGCCAAACTGATTGGCCAGTATCAGAGTATAGAAGATTCGGTTGCTGCCCTAACAGAAGGTCCGCAGCCTGATCTTATCTTTATGGATATCCAGCTGGCGGACGGTCTTAGTTTCGAGATCTTCAAATCGGTGAAAGTGACCTGTCCGGTGGTTTTCTGTACCGCATTCGACGAATATTCGCTTGATGCTTTTAAAAGTAACGGCGTAGATTATATACTGAAGCCTTTCTCGAAGGATGACATCAAAGAAGCGCTGCGGAAGGTAGACGAGCTTAAAAACTTCTTTCAGCAAAAAACATCTTCCGATTTAGACGCGCTGCTCTCGCGACTCAATCCTTCCAGCGGAAAAACGAGCTTCCTGGTTTTTAAAAATCAGAAATATACTACTGTTCAAACTGATAATATTGCCTTCTTCTATATTCGTAACGATGCCACATCGATCATGTGTTTTGATAAACAAGAATTTGCGTTAAATCAATCGCTCGACCAGATTACCGCCTCGGTCTCACCAAAGCAATTCTTCCGTGTAAACCGGCAGTACCTGGTAAGCTTTAAAGCCATTAAGGAAGTTGAGCATTATTTTCTTCGTAAGCTCTATGTAAAACTCGTGATCGAAACGCCTGATAAGCTGCTCATCAACAAAGAAAAATCTCATGGCTTTTTAAGCTGGATGGAAGATCGTTGAAAATATCTTCAGTCGGCTCAATCTTGGATTGACGCAGTTTCGGTGAACCGATAGAAGGCGGTTGACTGCTTTCAGGGGATTAACTGTCTGGTTGAGGTACACCTTTGTCCGGTTCACATCAAAATGCATTCTCATAGCTCCTCTGTCGACGTAATTTTGTTGTGCCTGATGAGAAAAGAATATCAGGATAAATCAACTGCTTAACAATTTATTTGAACGACTATGAAGATTACTAAGACAATGAGCTACCGCCACTTGCTGAGCGCCGCCCTTCTAACTTTTGCAGCAATACTGCTGATCAATCTTAGCCCGTTAAAAGCCGCTGACCGCAGCGGTCATAGCGAATACAAAATTGACACCACTGCCTATCCGCATTTTGACCAGATCAAACAAATTAACGCCGGCGTATTGAATGTCGGCTATGCCGAGCAGGGGCCGGCAAATGGCCCCGCTGTCATCCTGTTGCATGGCTGGCCATATGATATTAACAGTTATGCCGAAGTATCAGCATTGCTTGCCGCCAAAGGGTATCACGTTATCGTGCCTTATCTGAGAGGTTATGGCACCACAAGATTCCTATCGGACCAAACACCCAGAAATGGTCAGCAATCTGCGTTTGCTGTAGACATTATTGCGCTAATGGATGCCCTGAAAATTAAGAAAGCCATCATTGGCGGATTTGACTGGGGAGCCCGGACTGCCGATATCATTGCTGCCTTGTGGCCCGAACGCTGTGAAGCACTTGTATCTGTTAGTGGCTATCTCATCGGCAGTCAACAAGCTAACAAAGCACCTCTGCCTCCAATGGCCGAGCAAGCATGGTGGTACCAGTTTTACTTTGCTACTGAGCGCGGCAGTATAGGTTATCAAAAAAACACTCGTGCTTTTAACAAACTTATCTGGCAAACAGCATCACCTCAATGGCATTTTGATGATGCTGTTTATGAGCAATCAGCCAAATCATTTGACAACCCCGATCACGTTGCTATTGTGATACATAATTACCGCTGGCGTCTTGGTCTTGTTGATGGTGAAGCAAAATATGATGAACTTGAAAAAAGATTGGCTACAGCTCCGGCTATAACCGTACCAACCGTTACCCTTGAGGGCGATGCCAACGGCGCACCTCACCCTGATCCATCTACTTACGCTGCAAAATTTAAAGGCAAATATGTATATCATACGATTACCGGAGGCGTAGGGCACAACTTGCCTGAGGAAGCGCCAAAAGCCTTTGCCGATGCCATTATTGAGGCTGCCGGTTACGCGAAATGATCCACCGGAAATGATGCTCAATTAAGAACCCCAGCTTAACGATTTTATAAAAAAGTTCGGGAATTTCCCCCTGTTATCATAGAAAAAAGGTCATCTTTCGATGACCTTTTCGTTTTTACATTGTTTTAAATACTTATCAAACTGCCTGTGAGGCTTACTTTTTTGTCAGTTTAATCATAAGCACATCATGGGCGCCTATAGTACCGGTAACGTTGTCTTTTGTGGTACCAATATCCCTGTGTTTCCAGAGGTCCCTGATATCGCCGGCTTATTTTCTATTCATGATTTTCGTTATAGACTAATCCTGGCCGTATCACCATCGCGAATAGTGTAGGTTTTTGTACCGCCCGCCTTTGTTACCGTAACCAATAATTTTTCAGTATTCAGTCGTGAAATTTTCAGATCGAACACTGTCCCGAATGAATGGATATTTCGCAACGCCATCCCGGCCCAATTTTTTGGAAGCCTTGGCGAACAGGTAAAACTATTAAACCCCACCGGCCTCATGCCAAATAAGCCTTCGGTGAATATTCTGCAATATAAACCGCTTTCAGCCGAAAGATGTCTTTGATTACCTTCAGGATAAGCCTCAACCGGGTACGGAACATGTTCGCCTAAAAGCCGGCGACGCGAATAGTAATGGAGGAACGCCATCGCATTACCGGTTTCTCCGGCCTGCAGCACGCCTCGAAGAGCATATAAAGTGGACCGGTCCCAGAAAGTCTCCTGACCAGCTTCTGTCGCCAAACCATCGGCAGTCCACAACTTAGGCGAGAATAAAGCTGCAATGGTTCCGCTACTCCGGTCATATATTCCCATCGTCAGGGGTAAGCAGATCCACGCACGTAGTGTATTGTTGGTTTCGTAATACTTGTAGGTATCGAAACCCGCTATCCTTGCACCAAAATATTTTTCAATGTTAATCCTTAATGCCCTCGCTTGACTCGCGTACTCATCCGCCTGTTTTTTGGGCAGATGTAATTCCCGTGCCAACATTGCTGCTGAAACCAGGGCATCGTAATAAAGGCAGTTGGTAGACAGGTTGGCTTTGCCTGACGGAAACCTGCCTTCCAGTTCGTCACTTTGCGAGTCTACTACGCCCTGTTCATTTATATGCCTGCGGCAGTATTCCAGGCACCAGCTGATAAGCGGCCATAACACTTTAGCGGAGTCGGCTTTGCCATAGGCAAGTGAAAACCTCGAGGCGCCATAAGCTATCATGGCCTGGTCGCCCCGGTCGCCGGCCCCTTGCCAAACGGCGTCTCCTTCAGCCACAATAGAGCTTGGTAGAGGATTGTATTCGGGGTTCATATAGCTGGCAAATAAGCGGTAGCAATTCATTGCCGATCGGGTGCCGATGCTATCTCCTGAAAACGCAAAATAGGGGCTAACGTATTCCGCCTGATCATTTGCCCAAATGGCGGCATAATATTCCAGGCCGCCCGGCCCATGCAGGTAGCCCCGTTTGGTTTTAAAAATGCTTTCGGTAGCCCGTATTTTTGCAAAAGCGAAAGCGGTGTTTAAGATGCTGTCGGGTGTTTCTAATTGCAGGGGCGATAATATCTGGCCGATACGTTTGACTCTTGTCTTTTCTTCCGCTTCAGGGTTAATTGAGATGGATTGCTCCGGGTGATCGGTGGCAAAATAGCAAACCGCAAAAACTGTCGAACGGCCTGGTTGTAACACACGGCTGCCCTCATTCAAGGTCTTCATAATAACCGTATGTGGCGACGACTTGCTGCGGAGGGTATCTGTTGTAACTGCCCGGCTTAGTTTCTCCATCGACACGGTTACCGGTTTATCACCGGTATTGGTAAAAACAAATTTTTCGATAGCCATCGGTTTATCTACTGAAGGGAACAGGCTGCGTTCAATTTTTACCGCCGGGTTACTAGTTTCAGCCAAAACCCGCATGATACCATGATGGCTGATGCTTTTAGTAACGGGCGCGAGCCGTCCGCCATTCCCAGTCCTTAGCAAACTGTTATTGATATAGATACGGGGCAACTCGTTGTCATCAAAGGTATAGGCAATATGGCTTCTTGTTTCATCAGGCAGCATCCGGAACATCGGGAAAACCACTTTTCGTGTAATGTTGATGGCGCCCGCGCTGTCAACATGATATGCAATCCAAAGCGAGACCTTTTCTCCTGACATTTCGATATGATCCGCATGTGGCAGCCTGTTATTTATTGACCAGGTAATGCTTCCGTCCGACTGTATCACCCACCGGTCTTTTTGTTCAGGCAAGGCCGCTTGCTGACTATATACTGTCAACCTTACAATTAAAAGTATTAAAACAACAAGGGCTTTCTTTTTTAGAATTTTCATTAACTTATTTTGATTGTTTACGAATTGGTTTGATTTTGCCAAAATAAGAAATAGCCACGAAAAAAAAGCTCTAATACCTTTATGATAAATCGTCAGGCATAGCCGGTTTACTCAACAAAGGCGGCGACCAATGGAAAGCTCTTAATTCAGCTTAAATTTATACAACGCGGCATCAGCACCGTTAAATTCTATAACAGTACTCTCATGTAACGAGATAGGTTGGTTTTTGATCAGATCGGTTCCTTTATAAGTTTTATTCAACGACAAGCCAATTCGTGCCGCATCGATTTTAATTTTCGTCGGTGCATTGTTATAATTAAACAATCCCAGGTAATAGTAGCCTCCTATTTTGCGGGTAAACATGGCGGTTGCGCCATTGCCTGTATTACCTTCGACCGGTTCAAAAGCTTTCCCATTTTTCACAATATCGAGGATCCCTTTTTGTTGGTACCATTTCATTGCCCTTCCAGACCATGGTCCCGGGCTGGCGAAATCATCTCCGGTTATAAACGTGCCGGTAATCACTGACGACAACATACGCGCGCGGTTTTCACCTTCTGACTGGTTGGAGAGCACCACATGGTCAGCATCAATAAAATTGTATACGTAGGTTTGCCACCATCCATAATTTACACTGTTCAAGGTATATTTTGTATCGGAAATACTTTTAAAAGCATCGCACGCAATTCTCCTGCTGTGCGCATACCGGCCGGTTGCCAAACTGGGAGATATGGCCGCATACACCAACATCTGGTTCCCTAACTGATCCAACAAAAACTCCATCCCTTTCCCGTAGGCCTGCATTCCGGTAGTTACTGTAGTATCATAAAAATGCGATGATTCGATAGATGCGTGGCCTAAGAAATCAATCTTTATCATTTTGAACCCGCAATCCTTAAGCTTTTTTATCACATAGGCTATCCGTTGCTGTGTACCCGGATGCGTAGGATCAAGGGCACGGGCGCCATCCAGATCATGATACCCATCATTCACCTTTGTCCACATATCGCCAAATTTATACTCTGACCCTTCGGCTTTCCTGTCGCCACCTGCTTTATAACCCCAGTCAGTGAACGGTGCCCAGTACACTCCGGGCTGCAATCCCTTTGATTTGCAATAATCTGCGAAGGCTTTGAGTTTTGAAAAATCCCCGCTCATCCCCCCTTTTAATAGGTTATCCCAGTAGGAGTCCAGATCAATAAAAGCCGTATTCCCGGTCCTGAAATCTGCGAGGCTGTCGGCAAAGAAATCTGCTACTTTTATCGCTTTATCGTAGGTTAGTTTGTCCTGCATTACCCCCCAGCTATTCCATCCGACCGGAGTAGGCTTTGTCCAATTAAAAATATACGGCGGTTCAGCTATACGGTTGGCTTTGCCATATTCCTCCAGTCCATTCCTCCAATCGTCAAAGCAGCCGATAAACATCAACGGAGATGTTAAGGTTGCACCAGCAATAGACCCATGTCGCATTTTATCGCGTGTTATCTCCGAGTGCGTAAAACCCCCAAAAGCTATGACCGTATTTAAACTATCCTTTTGGTTCAGCGTGACGACACCGGTTTTCCAAACTTTGTGGTCAATCGACCCTATTACCCACCCTTTCCTGCTATTGTTTTCATAGCATGCCGTAACCTCGGCGCTAATATTCCTGGTGTCGCGGGTAAAAGGTTTAGCATCGTAATTGATAAAAGTGTCGTTGTCGAAGGGCACAAATAAGGTTCGGACATCTCCCTCTACGGATGAGAAATTGCCGCTAAAGGGTTCCATATAATTGCTTTTTAAATTTGCGCCGCTTATCACTGTTTTGGTCAGGAAATATTCCCGGTTGGTATAGGTATAAAAAACTTGTTCCATTTCCGGGAGGTCGTCGCCAACCAACTTGATGGCATATTTTTCACCTTTACCAAAACCGTCGGATACAGCAGACTTACTGTAGGTTCTTACGGTGTAATTAGTTGATAAGATGACCCTCCCATTCACTTCAACTAGTGCAAAGGCATTTGAAAAAACAGTGCATTTATTTTTATAGACGTTAAGTAGTCCGCTTTTGAGATCATATGCTATTACTCCACTATTGCCAAATGGGATGTACACGGTATCCGCCTTGCCGGCTGCTTGCGCTACAAATGGGAATATTACACACAGTAGTACAACGATTCTTAAAGAATGCTTTTTAAATGATTGACCGACTATCATATTTTTTCTGCCGTTATTTCTTTTAAAGTTCCATTTATCATCATTTTAACTTTGCGCGGGGAAGAAGACATTAAACGATAGTTTATTACTTTACCATTTTTCCATTTCATATTGACGGTAAAGTTGCCACGCGCCCTTAATCCGTTTACCTCGCCAGAAGGCTTCCAGGCATCCGGGATAGCGGGGAGTAATTCAATATATCCGGCATGAGATTGGATCAGCATTTCGGCAATTCCCGCAGTTCCACCAAAATTGGCGTCTATTTGAAATGGAGGGCCGGCCGCCAATAGGTTTGCATAAATACCGCCTCCCGATCCGTAATTGATATCGGTGCGTACCGTTGGCTTCATCAATTCCGTAAATAGCTTATAAGCTCTGTTGCCGTCATGCAATCTTGCCCAAAATAATTGCTTATGGGCGATGGCCCAGCCGGGACCGTCGTCGCCGCGTACATTCAGTGTTTTTTTTGCTGCTTCTGCAAGGTCGGGTGTTCCATCTGTTGTGATCAGGGGTGCCGGGAACAATCCATACAAATGAGAAATATGACGATGCTGCGAATCGGTTTCCTTATAATCTTCCAGCCATTCCTGTATGCGACCGTCTTTGGATATAATACCCGGAGGCGGTAATTCTTTTAGTTTCGCATTTAACTTTTTTCTAAAGGCTTCATCCTTACCCAATATTTTTGAAGCGGTGATCACATTATTAAATAATTCCCGGACAATCTGATTATCAATAGCTGCCCCCATGCAGATGCTGGCTATTTTACCGTTAGCCATATAAAACGAATTCTCGGGGGATGATGAGGGTGAAGTTATCAGCCAGCCAGTTTTTGGATCCTTTACGAGGATGCTATTATAAAATTGCGCAGATCCTTTAAGTACTGGATATATGCTTAACAGGTATTTTTTGTCGCCGGTGAAAGCATAATGTTCCCAAATATTGTTGCATAACCAACCCGATCCGGATTTTGTTACCCCCCATGAGGCTGATTCACCCGGCTCCGTAAAGTGCCATGGGTTGGTGATCACATGCGCAACCCATCCATCGGCATTATAGTAGGCCTTAGCTGTTTTTTCGCCGTTCTTTACCAGTCCTCGCACCAATTGAACCAGGGGCAGATTTAATTCTGAAAGATTTGCTACCTCCAGAGGCCAATGATTCATTTGTACGTTGATATCCAAATGGTAGTCTCCGTTCCATGGGGTTTGTATCTGTTTAGCCCATAAACCTTGCAGGTTGGGCGGCAATAAACCCACCCTTGTACTGCAAATGCTTAAGTATCTTCCGTATTGAAAAAAAAGAATCGGGAGACCATTATCTGAAGCCGGGTTGTTATGGAAAGAAATCAGTCTTTTATCCGTAGTTTCACTGGTATTATCAGCCTCGCCCAGGTTAAGATTTACCCGGTTAAATAACTTTTGATAATTTTTTATGTGCCGCTGTTTTTCTGCTACATAAGGCGTTTTTATAGCGGCATTCAATATTTTGCTGGTTGTTTGCTTAAAGTAGTTGTCTTTAAAATCCGTCCCTGCCGAAACGTAAATAACTACTTCTGTTGCATTGCTTATAGCAAGTTGGCCATTTGATGCCTTGATGGTTCCGCCTTTTAATTTTGCCGCCACCCTGGCCAGATATTGCATTCCTTTGCCGTCTGTACCATTATCCAGTTGCCCACTTAAATGTAATTCGTTCCCTTCAATAGCAGCGCTACCTCTTTCCGGCCGGCTTATGGAAATAGTACAGTTT
>JAFAKI010000068.1 GCA_019235595.1 Mucilaginibacter sp.
CAGTCAGAATCATGAATATCCTTTAATCAAACAAATCATGGTTCAGACAATATGTAGTAAGCCCCTGGCACAGCATTTCCCTTCGACAAGCTCAGGGCAGGCTCAGTGCCTCAGTGTGACACCCTCTTTTTCAGTTCGCAGTTATTAGTTGGCAGTAGGCAGTAATCATGATAATCTTTTAAATCATTATAATCGTGTTCAACCGTCACGCGCCAACCGCCGCCCATCAAACTAAAAATATTTTTAAATTCTCTATTGAATATTTGATTGATAATTCGGATATTTGCAAACTCTTTTAGAAAAAGGGATTGAATTAAATCGATTGTCATGTCAAGAATTTGTGATTTAACAGGAAAAGGTTCACTGGTTGGTAACAACGTTTCTAACTCAAATGTTAAGACCAAACGCAGGTTTCACCCTAATTTAAAGCTGAAGAAGTTTTATATTCCTGAAGAAGATAAGTGGATCACTTTGAAAGTATCTACTTCGGCTGTTAAAACCATCAGCAAGAATGGTATAACTGCTTGTATCAATAAATACGTTAAAAAAGGATACATTTAATAGAGTTGATTAAGTTGATTGGTTGATTGGGTTCAATCGCTAATTCGCTAATTCATTAACTCAATAATTAAAAATACGATGGCAAAAAAAGGTAACAGGGTTCAGGTAATACTAGAGTGTACCGAGCATAAAGAAAGCGGACTGCCAGGCATGTCTCGTTATATCACTACCAAGAACAAGAAAAATACTACTGAAAGACTGGAATTGAAAAAATTCAACCCGGTATTAAGGAAAGTAACCGTTCACAAAGAAATTAAGTAATTGGTTGACTAAGTTGATTGGTTGATTAAGTTAATCTTGACAATCACTAATTCACTCATTCACTAACTCAATAATTAAAAGAGCATGGCAAAGAAAGTAGTTGCAACCCTGAAAACAGGAAAAGGCAAAGAATATTCAAAAGTGATCACCATGACTAAGTCGCCTAAAACCGGTGCTTATTCATTCAAAGAAGTAATCGTACATAACGACCACGTTAAGGATGCGATCAACGCTGGTAAAGGTCACTAATCAGATCTGAAAAATATATAAAAGCCGTCTTGTGTTAACGAGAGGGCTTTTTTTGTTAGTCTTGAGTCGTAAGTTTTAAGTCTTGAGTCTAAAGTCTTAAGTCGAAAGTCAAAAATCTTAATATGATATGATGACTCAAGACTCCAGACTTAAGACTTCCGACTCCAAACTTCCGACTCCGAACTTATAGACTTAGAAAATGGGATTATTCGATTTTTTTAAGAAGAAGGAAAGCACGCCGCAGGAACAGCAGGCGCTGGATACCGGTTTGGAAAAAACCAAGGACAGCTTTTTTTCGAAGATCACTAAGGTTGTTGCAGGCAAGTCAACCGTTGACGATGAGGTGCTTGACGACCTGGAAGAAGTGCTGGTAACCTCCGATGTAGGTGTCAGCACCACCCTGAAAATCATCGACCGCATACAAAAACGTGTGGCCCGCGACAAATATGTTGGCACTTCTGAACTGAACAACCTGCTCCGCGACGAGATTCAACAGCTTTTAGCCGAAAATAATAGCAACGACTTCCACAATTTTGAATATGGCAATCACAAGCCTTATGTAATAATGGTTGTAGGGGTCAATGGTGTTGGTAAAACCACCACCATCGGCAAGCTGGCTCATAAATTAAAACAAGCCGGCAATAAGGTGGTTATCGGCGCTGCGGATACTTTTCGTGCAGCTGCTGTTGAACAGATTCAACTTTGGGGTGAACGTATCGGCGTAAAAGTGGTGGCCCAGGCGATGGGTTCAGATCCCGCATCTGTGGCTTATGATACGCTGCGCTCGGCAGTGGCTAATGGCGATGATGTGGCGATTATCGATACCGCAGGTCGTTTGCATAATAAAGTCGGCCTGATGAACGAGTTGAGCAAGATCAAAAACGTCATGCAAAAGGTGGTTCCGGGTGCTCCGCACGAGATATTGCTGGTGTTGGATGCATCAACCGGTCAAAACGCCATTGAACAATGTAAACAATTCACCGAAGCAACGGCCGTAAATGCATTGGCACTAACCAAACTGGATGGTACAGCTAAAGGTGGTGTTGTGATAGGTATTTCGGATCAATTTAAAATTCCGGTAAAATATATAGGTGTGGGCGAAGGTGTTGATCATTTGCAATTGTTTGATAGAAAGGCGTTTGTAGATAGTTTATTTAAACAATAGAAAACGGGTGTCACACTGAGCCCGGTCGAAGTGCGGCGCGTAAAGGCCTTCGCCCACCATGCTTCGAGTGCCTCAGCATGACACCCATCGCAGATAGGTATAGTGTGAAATGAAAACAAAAGAAATTAATCAGCCTCAAAAAATAAATAAACCAAGGGTCAATGTAGTAACATTAGGTTGCTCTAAGAATATCCACGACTCTGAAGTTTTAATGGGCCAGCTAAAAGGCAACAGATTTGACGTGGTGCATGAGGCTGAGAAAGTAAGCAGCGATGATATCATCGTGATTAATACCTGCGGATTTATTGATAACGCCAAACAGGAGTCGATAGACACCATTTTGCAATACAGTGAGCTGAAAGAGCAAGGAAAAGTAGGGAAGGTGATTGTCACAGGTTGTTTATCTGAACGTTATAAACCAGAGCTTGCCGCCGAAATTTCTAATGTTGATTCCTGGTTCGGAACCAACGATCTGCAAAACCTGCTGAGTACTTTAGGGGCTAATTACCGCCACGAACTGATAGGTGAGCGTCTGCTAACTACGCCAACTCATTTTGCCTATTTCAAAATAGCTGAAGGCTGTAATCGACCATGCTCATTTTGTGCTATACCGCTGATGCGTGGTAAACACGTTTCCAAACCGATTGAAGATCTGGTGAAGGAAGCAAAGCACTTGGCTAAAAACGGGACTAAGGAATTGATTTTGATTGCTCAGGACCTTACTTACTACGGTCTTGACCTCTATAATAAACGCAACCTGGACGAGCTTCTTCGTCATTTATCCGATGTGAATGGCATTGAGTGGATCCGTTTACAATATGCTTATCCTTCCGGTTTTCCGATGGAAATTCTGGACGTGATGAACGAGTGCGAGAACATTTGCAACTACCTGGATATGCCGCTGCAGCACATCAGCGATAATATGCTGAAATCAATGCGTCGTGGCACCACCAAACAAAAGACTATCGACCTGGTAAATGCTATTCGTGATAAGGTGCCAAATATTGCTATGCGGACGACTTTGATCACGGGATATCCGGGCGAAACCCAGCAGGACTTTGAGGAAATGCAGCAATGGGTTGAAGAAACCCGTTTCGACCGTTTGGGTTGCTTTACCTACTCGCACGAAGAAAACACACATGCCTATTCTTTGGTAAATGATGTTCCAGAAGAAATAAAGCAAGAGCGCGCCGATGCCATTATGGAAATTCAGCAGGGTATTTCATACGAGAAGAATCAGGAGAAGATCGGCGAAACCTACAAAGTGCTGATCGACAAAAAAGATGGCGGCTATTTTGTTGGCCGTACGGAGTTTGATTCGCCTGAGGTGGATAATGAGGTGTTGATCGATGCTAAAAAGCATTATGCCACTGTTGGTAGCTTTGTTAATGTGAAGATTGACAGTGCGGAAGACTTCGACCTTTATGGACAGATTGTAAAATAACCGGATTTTAGCTGGGCGATTGCTGTTTTCAGATTTTAAAATCTAATTTCGGGATTAAATCAAATTATTTGTGATGATCGGAGCTTTGACCAAATCCGAAATCCTAAATTCGAAATCCGAAATAAAACTGATGGATGCTGCCTGTATAAGCTACAAAGAGACCGGATATTTCTCGCAAACGGTTACCGACTACCTGGAAGATAAACCCGAACTACGCCCGTTTTATAGTAACAGACCGGATTGGGATGGTTTCAAAGCGTTGCTTAAAAACAAAAAGGTAATAGGCAACCGTGCACTTTTAGCACAGGTTCTAACCAAACAATATCAATCTATTCCTGAATCAGATAGCAGAAATTATCCATCGGTTAAGAATAATACCGATCTTCTCAAATCAGAAAATACTTATACTATTA
>JAFAKI010000325.1 GCA_019235595.1 Mucilaginibacter sp.
GTCAAGGTCTCCCGGTACAGCATGAAGCGCATCTTGCCTTGGTTGGTGATGGCCGAAATCAAGTTGATGCGCGCCCTTTTCGACTGGGACAGCGCCAGGACTGGGGTTTGGCCTTTCGGGGCGTAGCCGCGTGGATAGTGCTCGATACTCGACACCGCCGATTCGTCGCCCCAGCTGATTTCAGCCTTTTCCGCTTTAGCACGCGCGACGATGGCCGGGTACTCATCCTTGAGCCATTTCTCGACTGCAGCCGGTCGCTGCTCATAAGCGCGTTTGAGCGGGCGCTGCGGCGTGAAGCCCCAGCGGGCCAAGTACAAACGGACAGTACGGATCGGCAGATCGATCAGAAACATCTGCTTGATTACAGTTTTGACCGCCTGAGCACTCCACAGGGCAAACTTCAGCTTCATCTGGTCTGGCGTGCGATCCACGATGTCCTGCTTGATCCGGGCTTCCTGCGCCTCGGTCAGCCTACGGCCGGTGCCTTCGGCGCGACCGCGCTTATGTTCTTTGAGTCCCTGCGCACCTTGCTCCGCCTCACGCCCCACCCAAGCGGAAATGGTGGGACGGCGCAGCCCGAGTTCTTCGGCAATACAGGCTTGAGACCGGCCTCGCTTATACATCCTGATGACGGTACGCCTCAACTGCTCACGGGCGGCCGGTTCAAGCTTGCGAACATCGATTTTTTCCATGCCGGAATTATATCATCCGTACGGATTATTACTGCCTGGTTAGTAATTATTTTCATTTTTTTACATGTATACACATTGCATGTAAAATTTGTTTAGTTGAGTAAAATTCCTTTGTCATAATTTGCGCGTCTTAAAGAGTTTAATGCAGACACTTAAATCACTAGCCAAGCAACATTATCACATTGCATACAGACCGGACATTGACGGATTGAGAGCAATTGCGATATTAGCGGTTGTCATATTTCACGCATTCCCAAACTTCCTGCCAGGAGGCTTTATTGGTGTTGATGTATTTTTTGTTATTTCTGGCTATTTAATATCAAAAATTATATTTACAGATCTGAATGCAGAGAAATTTTATTTTGGGAGATTTTATGCTAATCGAATAAGAAGGATATTTCCTGCATTAATAACTATATTGATAATATGTTATGCGGTCGGGTGGTTCATTTTATTGCCTGATGAATTCAAGCAGCTGGGGCATCATATTGAAGCAAGTTCTGGATTTTTTCAAAATATAGTTTTGTGGAAAGAGTCTGGTTATTTTGATAATGCTACTGAATTCAAACCATTGATGCACCTTTGGTCACTATCCGTTGAAGAGCAGTTTTACCTGGTATTTCCATTTCTTGTTTTTCTGGTTTGGAAAACAAGGTTCAATGTTGTATTTATTTTATTTTTTATTTTGATTTTATCATTTTATCAAAATGTAACAGGAATGAAGTCTGATCCAGTTAAAGACTTCTATGCACCTCAGTCACGTTTATGGGAAATGCTTGCGGGTTCTATTCTGGCATACTCGCAACTTTTCAGCTTGGCAAGTAATAACATAGTCACCCGAAATGGCAATTTTTTTAAAATTTCGATATCAACTAAATTTAAAAAAATAAAAAATAATATTTTTAATGGCGTTTCATTTTTTGGTTTGTTATCACTTGCTTTTGGGTTGTTGTGGATTGATAGGGATAAGCTATTTCCTGGTTGGTTGGCACTAATTCCTGTTGTCGGTGCGTTTATGCTAATCGCCGCTGGAAGCGATGCATGGATAAATAGAAAATTTCTTTCAAATAAATTAATGTTATTTATTGGTAAGATAAGCTACCCATTGTATCTGTGGCACTGGATTTTATTGTCATTTCCACAAATTGTTGAAAACAAAGCTCCGGGATTTTCAATTCGACTTTTGGCTATTTTGTTAAGTGTATTGCTTGCGTGGGTTACATTTAAAATGATAGAGTCGCCAATTAGATTTGGAAAGAAAAGTGCGGGAGGGATTTGGGTTCTGGGTGTTGTGCTGTTTTGTATTGGGTTAACAGGTTTTGTTACCTTTGAAATGGATGGGTTGGATTTTAGAGGTGATATGAAAAGCTTGCAGCATACATATAGTGGGCTAAGTTTGTATGCGCCGAATGAGAAATTGCAAGATTGTTCCCATGAATTGCAAAAAATAGGATTTAATTACTGCAAGCAATCTAGTACCAATCTCCCGAGTTTGGCAATGGTTGGGGATAGTCATGCAGAGCATTTATTCTATGGTACTATAAAAAGTAGCCAAGATAATTGGATATTGCTTGGCAATTCCAGTTGCCCACCGACTATGGGTATTGAAGTTACATCGACATCGGCACATGATTGCAAGAAATTCATGTTTGATATTTTTAGCTATCTTGCAAGGTCGGAAAATATCAAAACGGTTGCTCTTTCCTATTTTGGAGGTTACGCTTCTGATAAAGATTTTGCAGCTGATCATGTAATTAAAAATAATGGCCCTGCTGAAATAAAAGTAACTGGTGATTATGAGTCCTCTAAAGAAGGTTTATTTTTTTCTGGATTAAATAATTCAATAAACTTTCTGGAGAAAAATAATAAGGATGTTATTTTAATTGTTGATATACCTGAGTTGCCATTTTTTCCGCGATCTTGCTTAAGTCGTCCATTTTTTTCTAGTGAAATTAAAAATTGCACACTGGATCGGAAAGTGGTGGATAAACGACAGGAAGTGATGAGAAAGGAAGTCAAGAGACTTGCTTCTCTCCATCCTCGAATGCGTGTTTTTGATACCCTGCCATATTTATGCAATGAATCAGTGTGTAATGTATTTATTAATAATGAGTTAATTTATCGGGACTCACATCATCTTGGTATTTATGGGAGCAAATATCTGGGAGGTGAATTCGTAAGGTGGCTTGATAGTGCTCATGGTAAACGGGAGATGTAACTATAAATTAAATTTCCCACAGAAGTGAGTATTCATATGCCTAATGTTAGGGATGTTGTGCTGTTAATTACATGGTGTGACTGTCAATATAGTGGGTGCCTTGAATGTCTTGTTGCATCATAAGGCTTGCATGAATAAATCATCTGGCAAAATGGATGTGAACTATCAATATTTTTTGCGATGAGGTGTGGGTGGTCGTCCGTGGCTTTGTAAACTGTGATTTGTTGGGGAGTATCGGTGATGCTGTTATGACTATTTTTCTTGTGTGTGGCTGGATATTATTCCAAGGCGCTATTGCATAAATTCTAGTTGGTATTGAGGAAGGTTTGAGTAAGTTTTAATTTTTCGTTTAATGTGTGTTGCACGGATCGAAAGTTGTGTTCGGCTAATCAATAGCAATGTCTCTCCATTGCAATTAGCAAACCACCAGCTGTCAGCTTTACAATCAGCCTCTTAAGCAGTGAGGCCAGCTTTTTTTCTGGTGAGATAAAGATATGAGCTGTCATCTCTAAATGGAGATGACAGCTCACGTCTTTACACTACCATTCAGTTGCATATCACGCTAAAGACGCTACTTTTTCCAAATACCAAAGCAAGCCGCAGGCATGATTCAAAGCATGCTTCCATTGCTGAACTTGGTTGTTTTGTTCCCGACATTTGTAGAGAGGCTTGTCGATAGGAAGATTGAAAAATGCCCATCTTGAACATTTGTCGAGATCCGTAAGAAAACCAGGCAGCGCACAAAAATTTCCTGGTATTTCTCCCAATTTATGCTCAGATCGAGGCTTGGTATCGCAGGGGTATTGAGTCCTGCCTACCATGTGGACTGTGGAGAAAACATTGATATACACATGGTTAAAGCGTTGATTCGAATCAAGGAGGGGGATATGCCTGCGGGATGAAGATGCCGGCTATCACGCATTACTGTCACGCTGGAGCCCTAACCATGAAGACCCCGCGCTTGTCCTGGCTGCCAAAAACCGTGTTGCTGGCGGCCCTGCCTTTTGCCGTGTTGCAGGCCTGGGCTGAAAACGCCCCCACTTCCACCAATGCGCCCGAGGCGAAGTACCAGGGGGCGCCGTCCCCGCTGGCTGCCGAGCCCATGCACCAGAATATCAATCCCAAGGCACCGCCGATGACCGAGGCGGAGTTTGTTCGTGCCAAACAGATTTACTTCGAACGCTGCGCCGGCTGTCACGGCGTGCTGCGCAAGGGAGCCACCGGCAAGCCGTTGACGCCAGACATCACCCTGACACGTGGCACGGAATACCTGAAGACCTTCATCAAGTACGGCTCGCCGGCCGGCATGCCCAACTGGGGGACCTCGGGCGAACTGAACGATGCGCAGGTGGACCTGATGGCGCGCTATGTGCAGCAGGAGCCGCCGACCCCGCCGGAATTCGGCATGAAGGACATGCTGGGCACCTGGAAAGTGCTGATTCCGCCAGAAAAACGGCCTACGCATAAAGAGAACAATCTGGATGTGGCCAACCTGTTCTCGGTCACCCTGCGGGACGCTGGCCAGATTGCCCTGATCGACGGTAACAGCAAGCAGATTGTCAGCGTGCTGAAAACCGGCTACGCCGTGCATATTTCGCGCCTGTCGCAGTCCGGGCGTTATCTGTACGTGATCGGCCGCGACGGCAAGATCAACCTGATCGACTTGTGGATGGCCAAGCCGGATACGGTGGCAGAAATCCGCATCGGCCTGGAAGCCCGTTCGGTGGAAACCTCCAAGTTCAAGGGCTTTGAAGACAAGCTGGCCGTGGCCGGTGCCTACTGGCCGCCGCAGTATGTGATCATGGACGGTAATACCCTCAAGCCGCTGAAGATTGTCGGCACCCGTGGCATGACGGTGGATAACGAATACCACCCCGAGCCGCGCGTGGCTTCCATCGTGGCCAGTCACTACAAGCCGGAATTCGTCATCAATGCCAAGGAAACCGGCAAGATCATGATGGTGGATTACTCGGACCTGACCAACCTCAAGACCACTACCATCGACGCCGCCAAGTTCCTGCATGACGGCGGCTTTGATACCACTGGCCGTTACTTTATGGTGGCGGCCAATGCCTCCAACAAGGTGGCCGTGGTGGATACCAAGCTGGACAAGCTGGCCGCGCTGGTGGATGTGGGCAAGACCCCGCACCCGGGCCGTGGTGCCAACTTTGTCGACCCGCAATACGGCCCGGTATGGGCGACTGGCCACCTGGGCGACGACAGCATCAGCCTGATC
>JAFAKI010000190.1 GCA_019235595.1 Mucilaginibacter sp.
TCATTGTTAACCTTTGGTTATCTATAAAATCGCTATGCTTTTTCAATTTTGACGAGGCAATGATTTTTGATCACCCAAACAGAAAATTGCAAACCAAATTTGGTGGGAAATTATTTAAATCTATCTATCCGGAGTGTCTTCTTTTTGCCCTGGTTTACTTTTTTCTTTCTGCTCAGGTATTGATGACCCGGGCTGATCAGCAGAGGGCATTTTAGTGCCTTTTTCTACCGGGGGGTTGCCTGATTCGAATCCGCGGGTTATTTTTTTGAGGTCATCACGCTATGGTTATCGTCTGAAGATTTAATAAATCGCTTGATGGGATCTTTGACCAGGAAAGTTAACAAGGCAAGAATAATTACTGATAATGCAAATGCTATTATCGTTTTTTTGCTTCCGGGTGGAGTGGCGGCAGCGCTATCATTGTTTAGTTTCAGCAGGTACAACGAAAAATTATCCTTTGTAACCTCCTGACAGTATTCCATAAAAAGACTTCTTTTGTTTTTAGCGTGGCTCAGGGCAATTTCTTTTAAACGGTGGTCGTTTATTTGCTCCAGCAGGCCATCGGTACACAACATCAAATAATCGCCATCCTTTACATCCCGAATTACATAATTTTCAATATCTGAAGGTGTCCCGGAAGCGCTTAATGCCCTGGTAATAATATTTCTTTGGGGGTGAATGCGGGCCTCTTCCTCGCTAATTTCACCGTGCCGCACCAAGTTCTCAACTAACGAATGATCGGTTGAACGCCACACAACTTCCCCTTTGCGCAAATGATAAATCCGGCTGTCGCCACACCAGGCTACAGATATAGTATTTCCGTTCAAATAAACCAGTGTAAGGGTAGTGCTCATCCTTTGGGCTTCCGGATGTTCAACTGCATAATTGCGCATCTGCTGCAAAACATTCGACTGGGCAGCGCGGATATAGGCCTCAGTCAAGGCCCCACGCGGCGGCACATTTTGATCAAAAAAAGATGCAAAGCCCTCGCAGGCAATACGGCTTGCTTCCTCACCCATATTTTCGCCTCCTACGCCGTCACAAACCATAAACAGCTTGTCAGCAATAGAGGCTTTCCCCGGCGCAGGATAAATTGAATCCTCCTGTTGCGACCTTTGACCTATTTCGTTGAGGTACGTAATTTGTTCTATGCTGATCATCTTTTTTCTTTTAAATGACAACAGATCAAGACACTCAACTTACCTTTACAGCGATGTACAGTCAAGGATGAAATCAATCTTTACCCAAACTTACGGAGTTTCGGACTAGATCAAGTAACAAAGACGTGATTAGCATTGCGCGTCCAAATTTACGCCGCTATGTTCCGATATTTAAGAGGAGTAGTTTGATAGCGGTTGCGGAACAAGCGGATAAATGAGCTGGTACATTTAAACCCAACCATGTTTACAATTTCATACACAGGATATTCGGTTTTAGCCAATAACAATTGTGCACGCTGCAACCTTATCTGGATCAGATATTGGTGCGGCGACTGGTTATACGCCAGCTTAAATGTCCGCAGCAAATGATTTACAGAAAGGCAAGCATAATTAGCCAAACTTTCCAGACTTATGTTCTTATCGTAATTGGCGTACAAATATTCTTTTGCAAGGTTAAGCCGTCTCAATATTTCTATGCGAGTATTTTCATTAAGGAAATTGAGCTTTTTAGCTTTCAGCGATATTTCTTCATTATAAATACGGCAACAATTCAGAAGACAGCGCTGTAGAGACTCATTAACCAGGGTTTCATCGACAGCCGCATCTTCAACCAGTTTTTTTAACAGGCTGATATTAAGTTTCAGATCGGCTTTAAGTGGATAGATCGTCTCACGAAGTTGATAAACAGAATCCTCCTTATCAAATAACCCACCTGTTTTGAATTTGGCGTTAAATTCATTCAAAAAATCTTCATCAAACTCGATAGACAACACATTTACCGGTAAGCGCGGATCGCTGCTGCTGGTAAACTGTGTACCTTTGTTCAGCATGATAAACGAGTCGGTATGCAGCGATAGCTGTCGCCGGCCGATGGAGCAGGTTTCCGTTCCGCTCAAAACAAACCGGATACTGAAATTGCCGGCCGTTTCTGAATATGACCTTTGATCGGAAGTGGTACCGGTTATCCGGTTCTTGTTTTTTAGTATCCTCAAGTAATCCATATCGCGCTGGCTAATACCATTTTATGTTAACCATAAAGATACTGAGGTGACTTTAGCACATTATCACCCCATTAGGGTGATTTGTTAAATAATGAGGCTCCAACGTTCACGTTTTTGCGGTGAACACCCGTTAACATTAATAAACAATTGATTATGAATAGATTATAATTTTTCAGATGGTGGCAAATTGATGTCACCATGTTTTTAAGATCGAGAGTAATTCAGGCACGGCAATTTATATTTAAGGCGAGTTGCCCCGCCTTAAATGTTTCCGCAACGGAATAATCCTTATTGCAATTTGCTTCAGACTTGAATTTAAAATTTATTGCCGGCTAAAATGCAAATCTCCGCCCACGGCAACTACCTAACCCTGGTGATTTTACTACTGACCGTCTGCGCGGCAAAATATCCGATGCACCCACCAGTGATATTGGAAGTCGGTGTAGCCGGGGTAGAAAGGTTAGCGTTGTCGTAGGCAACAGCTTCAGCTTCATGTAGGAAATTAAACGCCCCGAAGTCGAGGCCAACGAGGTCGACCTTCACCAGGTCGCCGTGATGGAAAGTGCCGGTATCGCAATCCAGCTTATCTCGGATATACCTGCCGTTGGACAGCCGGTCATCAAAGGTTTGAAAATGGTTGACATGTTTGCCGTTTCGTTGTATCGAGTATTTATAATAGTTTTTTTGATCTGCCGGGTCCTGGTAATTTGCTACAGGCCGGAAATTATTTGATACTGAATAATCGACGGTAACTGAATCTAAAGCAACAGGTTTGGGCATTGTTGAGGTTGCCGTATAGGTTTGCCCGGCCAGCATGACTTTTAACTGGTAGGTATGCCCCGGGGTACCAATAATGGCATGCGTGACGTAATCGCCAGAGGCCGCTTCTGATAAAACATCTGTTACATTGGCGGTAGCATCGGTGATGACAACCGTAGCACCCGAAACCGTAGGATAAACGTTATCCGAATAGAAATTTGCTGTTTTTGACAAGCTAACATGATAAGGGCCTGCAGTGTCGCTCACTACACCCTCAATCACCAATTGCGGCGAATAGTTAAGCGGGGGAGTAATCGTTTTGGTACAAGCAGTAACCATAACTAGGGCCAGGGCTATCAGAATAAAAAAATGATTGTTCTTCATGACGTTAGAATTTAAAGTTGTAAGTAACTGAGGGAACCATTTTAAAAAGTGTTGTTTGCTGAACCTGTGTGCGGTTCATATTATTCGGATCGGTCTGAAAAATGATGGTATAGGGGTTGGACTGTCCATACACGTTGTAGATAGAGAAATTCCAGCTGCTTTCAATCCGGTGGGTCTTTTTAACATAAAGCGTCGCCCCCAAATCAAGACGGTTATAGGGGGACAACCGCTGGCTGTTCCGGCTACCATACCCGTACACCGGCGAACCGTCCACCGCGAATTTGCCATCGGGATAGGTTACCGGGGTACCCGTGCTGTAAACAAAGTCTGCAGATAACACCCATTTTTTGCTGGCTTGGTACATACCCACTATATTCAGGTGGTTGGTCTGATCCTGGGAAGCCGGGTAATAATGACTATCATTGATCCCGGGAATTTTTCTTTCCGACTTGGAAAGCGTGTAGCTGAGCCAGCCGGTAAACTTGCCATATTTCTTCTTGATATAAGTCTCCCAACCATAAGCGCGGCCGGTCCCGAACAGTAGATCAGCTTCCACGTTCTCGTTACCCACCAGGTTTGCACCGTCTTTATAGTCGATCTGGTTCTGGAGTTTTTTGTAATAGAGTTCTGTGCTGAACTCGATGCCATTCTGGTGAAAAGTGCGGTAATAACCTACTGAAACCTGGTCCGCTATTTCAGGTTTGACCACGTTGGTGCTGGGCAGGTAAACATTGGTAGGCGAGCTTGCCGTAGAGTTATTTAACAAATGAATATTCTGCACGTTCCGGTCATAAGATAACTTTACCGAACTGCTGTCGTTGAGCTGGTAGTTCGCAGAAATCCGCGGTTCCGGGTTGATGTAGTTTTTGACCACTTTACCGCCGCTGTAATAGGTATTGCTGGCAATGTTCCCGGCCGGATCATAGGTGTAATAATTGCCGGGGCCCAAAACGGCCAGATCGCTTACCCGAAGACCATAGGTCAGTTTCAGCTTGTCGGTTGCCGTCCATTCATGCGAAATGTAAGCAGCGCTTTCCAGGCTGTATTTCTTTTGCAGTACAATGCTGTTATAATTGGAAGTCGCGCTGGTAGTACCCGCGCCGGGCTGGGTCACGTGATAGATGCTTTCCAGGCCGATATCCAGTTTATTGGCCGAATTCAGGTAGTAACTGAAATCCTGCTTTAGGTGGTAATCGGTAATTGCGGACCCCACCGTGATATTATTGGTGCTGCTTTGAAAATGAGTATTGTAGTCGTAGTTGTTATATATAAGCGAGGTATTGGAAAACAGGCTACTGTTAAAAATATGGTTCCAGCGCAGCGTCCCGGTCGAGTTGCCGTAATCTATCCCGTTGCCCTGTTTTAATTGGAGGTAATCCTTGCCGAAATAGCCGGAAAGAAAAACACGGTCCGTTTTATCCAGTTGATAGTTCCCTTTCAGGTTAAAATCATAAAAGTACAGCTTGGTCTTCTTTATAGTCGTATCGGAAGCCAGCCCGGTAAACGCATCTACATACGTCCGCCTGGCACTGACAATAAATGAACCCTTATGATCGAATAAAGGGCCCTCAGCAGTCAGGCGGGAGGCGATCAGGCCGATACCGCCCGTCATACCGAATTTCTGGTTATTGCCGTCATTCATATGGATGTCCTCGACTGATGAAATCCTGCCCCCGTAATCAGCAGGCATTCCGGCTTTGTATATCTGTATATCCTTAATGGCATCTGAATTGAATACCGAAAAGAAACCGAGCAAGTGCGAGGCGTTATAAACGGTGGCCTCGTCCAATAGGATCAGGTTTTGGTCAGCATCGCCGCCGCGTACAAAGAACCCAGCCTTGCCGTCACCAGCAGCCACGATTCCCGGCAGCAGCTGAATGGTTTTTAAAATGTCCTTTTCACCTAATAAGACGGGAACATTTTTGACGTCGTTAATGGTCAGCTTTTGAACACCGGGCGGCGCAGTCAGGATATTGCGGCTTTTGGAAGAACTACCGCTGATCTTAACCTCTTTTAACTGTCCTGAGTTGGCTTCCAACCTGATATCTTGCTGCAAGTTGCCCTTCAGGTCAATGTGCAACGTGTCTGTGCGGTATCCTATATAGGTAGCGATCAATGTATAACTTCCTTCAGGAATGCTCACCGAATAAAAGCCGTAAGCGTTTGCCGAAACACCTACACCCGGCAATTCACGGAAGCTGACAGTGGCGCCCGGGAGGGTTTCCCCATTTGCCATGTCCCGGATCATTCCGGATATGGTCAGGTGTTTTTTTTGCTGTGCCACAGCCACTCCGGGCAGAAGCATTATGATCGCCGCGAGGGAGACCGAGTAATTCATGATCCAGGTTTTCATTGTTCTTTTTTGACAATGATAGCCCCTGTACATCTTAATTATCAGCCAGTTGTAAATGAAACAGCTATAAAATGGAACGAAACGTCCTTTTTTCTGTATGAAGGGAAATCAACGGTTGAGCCATAATTTGAAATAATGCGCCTTCTCCTTGCTGATCACTATCCCATTTTCTGTTTCGCCGGCCAGGTATACTTTAAGCTTACCGTTAAAATATTGATGAACGGACCCGATGGCATTGTATGCAGCGATATACTGCCGGTTTAGGCGGAAAAAGAGATAAGGATCAATGAGTTTTTCCAACTCGTCGAGGGTATGATCGAGCATATATCTTTTCTGTTTTTGGGTATATAAAAACGTAATTTTATCCTCAAAGCTGAAATAGGCTACTTCCGCCGCTTCGACCGACACAAACTGTTCGCCGGTGCGGATCAGGAACCGTTTTTTAAAGGCTGGCTGTTCATCAATGCTACTGACATTGCTTCTTAGGAGCGTCTCTACTATCTCCTTTAGATTCACCGGCTGCTGGCTGATAAAACGATATTTGTTTAGCGCCTGTGCCAATAAGGTCGGGTCGATCGGTTTTAACAGGTAGTCAATACTATTGACCTTAAATGCCCGGATGGCATACTCATCGTAAGCTGTAGTGAATATGATGGGGGCCTTGACTTCCACCTTTTCAAAGATTTCGAAAGACTGTCCGTCTGCCAGCATGATGTCCATAAAGATTAGTTCCGGATGCGGGAAATTCCTTAACCACTGAACGGCATCCTCGATGCTTTCGACAACAGCTACGACCTTTATGGCCGGGTCATGTGTGGCGAGTAATTGTTCCAGCCTGCGTGCCGCGGGCGCTTCGTCTTCAATGATCAATACCTTCATAATTCGCTGTTATAAATAAATGGAAGGGATACGCTGAAAGTGGAGGGGTCGGTGACCACCTCTACCTGCTTATTCGTCAACAATTCGTAGCGATTGATAATATTCTGCAGGCCCGTACCAGTCGAGTCCACACCTGATGTTTTGACTTGCAGGTTATTTTTCACGATCATACAATTCCCGCTCCGGCTGATGGTGATAGTGAGCGGCTTTTTGGCCGAAATGATGTTATGCTTGATGGCGTTCTCGACCAACATCTGCAGGGTGAAGGGTATCACCTGGATGGTACTAAGGTCGCCGGGCAATTGATAAACGACCCGTAAATTTTCGCCGAAACGCATTTTGTTCAGGAAAAGATAATCATCCAGAAACTTTAATTCCGTTTCCAGGTCAATAAGGTTTTTTTCATTATAGCTCAACACATGCCTGTAAACATTGGAAAGCCGCTGGATAAATACCACGGCCAATCTCGGGTCCTCTGGCACCAGGGTGATGAGCGTATTTAAGCTGTTAAATAAAAAATGCGGGCTGATCTGGTGCTTTAGCAATTCCAATTGTGCTATCAGGCTTTCCTTTTTTAATCGCTCCGATTCATATAAACTATACTCCCAGCGCCTGAAAAAGTAAGCGCATTCATAGATAATGGTCACAATACCCATTAACAGCAGGCTTTTTACCAAAACATCTTTATATTCTGCCCAAAAAGGTCCGGGTGTGTCGGTTGGAAATGCGTAATGAACTCCCGTGATCAGCAAGCCGCTCAGCAAGATAAACAGACACATAACCAGGCTCTGTACAGCAATCCTTTTGGCCGTATCTTTCAGTTGCGGGAAACGGTTGCGCATGTATAGAAAAATGAACCGGCTGCATTCCCAGTAAAGCGTCACATAGACGGTCAGTTTAGCAATGCTGAAGATCAATACTTTTGATGAGCTGAAGAGTTTATGGTTATCGTTTAGCAACACCAATAGCAATACGATAACCGGCATCCCGATTATCCTTGCCCATTTATCGTTTAACCTGTTCTTTGTAATGGTATTCATCGACTATGTCCCGGTCATTTATAGTACCGCTCCGCATTTGTATAAACATCCGGAATTATTTTAAGGGAAACAATGGTATTCGGATCAAACAGCTGTTTAAGCAATCGAAGCGCCCATTTCTAAGGCTAAAACATTAAGGGTTGTTGTGATATAGCCTCTAAGATTTGCAATTGTATTTTTTCCCAAAATGCCACTATTCTTTGGGGTCGTGATTTTGTCGTTGTTACCACATGGTGTTTTTTTGCGTGCCAAATGGACTTTTCAATACAGTGATATTGGACTTTTGAAGAAAACTACTTGCGCTGTCCCTGACGATATTTGCATATTATCAACACAGAGAAATTGGAAATCATGTCAAAAGCTGCACAAAGTAATCCCCGGGATGGGAAAGCCTATATTATAACCGGCCCGACCTCCGGAATAGGCTATGCAACTGCCCTTGAATTGGCGCAATATTGCACTGTAATCCTTGTCGGAAGAAATCAGAATAAACTAAATCACGTACAAAAAACGAT
>JAFAKI010000039.1 GCA_019235595.1 Mucilaginibacter sp.
GGATAATTAAAAATAAAATCGTCAGCATCGGCGATCTATCAAAAGATAAAGCCAAACGAATTATCGATGCTTCAGGATTGATCATTGCGCCAGGGTTTATCGACGTGCATACCCACATCGAGGGCGACGAAAAGAAAACTCCTACCGCCGATAACTTTCTGTATGATGGCGTTACCACCGTTATCACCGGCAATTGCGGCAGTTCCAATGTTGATCTGAGGAAATATTTCAAGCAACTGGATAGCATAAAATTATCTGTAAATGTCGGCTCGCTGATCGGGCATAACGACGTTCGCGAGGCGATTTTGGGTGAAAAAGCGATTACGCCAGACGCTGCGCAATTGCAAAGAATGCAGGCACTGGTTGAGCAAGCTATGCGCGACGGAGCTATGGGTTTCTCAACCGGCTTGATATATACACCCGGTATCTACTCCAAAACTGATGAAGTGATCGCGTTGGCAAAATCGGCAGCCAAATACAATGGTATTTACACTTCGCATATGCGAAATGAGTCGGATAAAATTTTTGAGGCAATTGACGAAGCCATTAATGTAGGCAGGCAAGCCAACATGCGGGTTGAGATATCCCATTTCAAGGTAGGGCTACCTAACTGGAACAAATCCGACCAGATGATCGCGATGGTTGAAAAAGCACGGGCAGAAGGGTTGGATGTGACGGTCGATCAATATCCCTACACTGCCAGCAGTACTACACTAAATGTGTTGCTTCCCGACTGGCTGCTGGATGGCGGGCGCGATTCGGCAATGAAGCGGCTAAACGATCCCGTTATTCACCAAAAGGTGGTGAATGAAATGATAAAAGATATGCAACGCCGTGGTCGCACTCATTTTGACTATGCTGTAGTTGCGCATTGCGATGGTGATAGTTCTTTTAACGGGAAGGACATCATGCATATCAATATCATGAAAGGTCGCGAATCAATCATTCCCAATGAAATAGAGACCATTTTAGATATTACCAAAATCGGCAGTGCCTCCATGGTGTTTCATGGCATGAATGAGGATGATGTAGAGAATATCTTGAAATATTCGCTCACCATGGTTGCTTCAGATTCGGGCATCCGGCAGTTTGGCTCGGGAGTGCCACATCCGCGTGGTTACGGGAGCAACGCGAGGGTGTTAGGATACTATGTTCGTGAGAAACATTTGATAACCTTGCAGGATGCTATCCGTAAAATGACCTCGTTGCCGGCACAAAAATTCCAAATCAAAAACCGCGGATTAATTAAACCGGGAATGTTTGCTGATATTGTTATTTTTGACGCCAATACCGTGAAAGACGAGTCAACTTTTGAACACCCGCATGCGTATTCGACTGGCTTTGAGTATGTTTTGGTGAATGGGCTGGTAACTGTTGATAATTTTAAACATAATGGTACCAGAAATGGTGCTATTTTGCGCGGCCCCGGATACCAGGAAAATAAATAAAATGGATATAAAAAAAATCACTCTATCTACCCTTGTACTTGCTTCGTTAGCACTTTTTACCAACTGCAGCCAAAACGGAAGCGCCAAAACTGGTAAAAATAAACCTGCCGCCAAAACAGACACAACGCATAAGAAAACAGGTGACACCGTTGCTGCTGCACCGGTGACTTATCCGCCTATTAATCATGCGCAGTATGATTCGCTGATGAAGAAACTCGCCCATGGCGATACCACCGGCAAATGGCCGGTAAAAAATGCCCCATATCCACTGCCAGGCGCTATTTTGCCTTATAAAAGGGTAGTTGCGTTTTATGGTAACCTGTATGCAAAGCGTATGGGTATTTTGGGCGAAATACCTCCGAAAGAAATGCTTGCAAAACTAAAAGGCGAAGTAAAGAACTGGGAAAAAGCTGATCCAACTACACCGGTACAGCCAGCTTTGCATTATATCGCGGTAGTTGCACAGGGTGACCCGGGCAAAGATGGAAAATATCGTTACCGCATGCCTTTCAAACAGATCGATACCGTGTTATCGCTCGCTAAAAAATCGGGATCAATCGTGTTCCTTGATGTTCAAGTAGCCTTAAGTAATATCCATACGGAATTGCCATTATTGGAAAAATACCTGGCAATGCCACAAGTGCATTTCGGTATGGACCCTGAGTTTTCTATGAAGGACGGCGTTACTCATCCAGGTAAAAAAATCGGCACTTACGATGCAGCTGATATCAATTATGTATCTGATTATCTTGCTAAACTGGTGAAGAAATACAACCTGCCTCCAAAGATTTTGATCGTACACCGCTTTACAGAAAAGATGGTGACTAATTATAAAAACATCAAATTACATCCTGAAGTTCAGTTAGTGATGGATATGGACGGTTGGGGCGAGCCTGAGTTAAAAGAAGGCACCTGGCGCTATTTTATTCATAACCAGCCGGTACAGTTTACAGGTTTCAAATTGTTCTACAAGAACGACATCAAGAAACCGCCACATCACATGCTTACCCCGCAGGAAGTGTTGAAGAATAAACCTTATCCGATCTACATCCAATATCAATAATTTAAGATAGCGATTAGCGGAAAATACCTATGAACTTTAAAAACATCAGCAAAAATATCATGATCGCAGCTGCAGTGGCAATGTTAGCCACTGCCTGTAGTCAGAACAGCAGTACCACAAAAGTGACTACTAAGTCGCCTGAAAAGAAGGCAGCTCCTGAAAGTAAAAAAGCAGAGCCTGCAAAAAAATCTGGCGATACTGTAGTAACCAGCACTACTCCTGTTACTTACCCGCCCATCGATCACGCGCGCTATGATGCGCTGATGAAAAAATTAGCTAATGGCGACAGCACCAAATGGCCTGTAAAGAATGCTCCTTATCCGCTGCCTGGCGCAATCTTGCCTTACAAAAGGATTGTAGCATTTTATGGTAACACTTCTTCGAAAGGCATGGGCATTTTGGGCGAATTACCCCCTAACGAGATGCTTGCCAAATTAAAAGGAGAAGTAAAGAACTGGGAAAAAGCAGATCCAACTACGCCTGTACAACCTGCATTGCATTACATCTGTGTAGTGGCCAGCGGCGTTCCGGGTAAAGCAGGAAAATACAGAACGCGTATGCCGTTTAACCGTATTGATACGGTAATTGCTATGGCTAAAAAGGCCAATGCCATTGTTTTCCTTGATGTGCAGGTTGGCTTGGGAAGCATCCGTACTGAACTACCGGAACTTGAAAGATTTCTGATCTTGCCGCAGGTGCATTTTGGAATGGATCCTGAGTTTTCCATGAAGGATGGCTCTCATCCTGGCAAAAAGATAGGGACTTATGATGCCGATGACGTAAATTACGTTTCAGGCTATTTGGCCGATCTCGTTAAAAAACACAACCTCCCTCCTAAAATTCTGATAGTACACCGTTTCACCAAGAAAATGGTGACCAACTACAAAAACATCAAATTGCGCAAAGAAGTTCAAATTGTAATGGATATGGACGGCTGGGGCGAACCAAGTCTTAAAAACGACTCCTACCGTTACTTTATTCACGACGAGCCTGTGCAGTTTACCGGCTTCAAATTATTTTACAAAAACGACCTGAAAAAAGCGCCACACCATATGCTTACGCCTCAGGAAGTTTTAAATCGTAAACCGTCGCCAATTTATATACAATACCAATAATAAGTTCTAAGTCGGGAGTCTTAAGTCCTGAGTCGGGATTAAGACTTTCGACTTATGACTTAAGACTTTCGACTCATGATCAAATTCGGCATTATCGGTTGCGGGCGTATTAGTCACAGGTTTGTGCAGGGCATCAGGGCTGTGGATGGAGCTGAGTTAACTGCCGCCTGGTCCCGGCGGGTCGAGAGCGTCGAGCAGTTTGTAAACCAGTATGGTGGTAAAGCGTGCGCTAGTTTAGATGATCTTCTATCAAGCGATATTGATGCGGTTTATATTGCTACCCTTCCTGATAGTCATGCCGAATATAGTATCGCTGCTTTAAATGCAGGCAAGCATGTTTTGTGTGAAAAGCCTGCTACTGTCAATCTTGCCCAATTAGAGCCGGTATTGCAATTGGCCAAACAAAAAGGCTTATTGTTTATGGAGGGGATGAAACCGCCCTTCTATCCACTTTACCAAAAACTTAAAGAATATTTACAGAAAAACCCTATCGGTACAATCGGCTATGTTCGCGCAGGCTCAGCGGTAATGGATTGCCCACCGGAACACCCGAATTATAGTTATGATTTGATCGACGGCGGCATTATGCAGATAGCTCCTTACGAAGCCTTCCTGGCTTTGGACTGGCTCGGCCCGATGACCGGCTTACAGGCGATGGGCCGTTTTAGCGGCAAACAGGTAGATATGTTCTCCATTTTCCAGACACAACACGACCAGGGATTTGCCCAGCTGTATTGCGGTTTCGATATGCATGGCAAAGGCGATGCATTGATCGTGGGGCAGCTGGGCCATGTCACCATTCATAAAAACTGGTGGAATCCTGTTAAAGCTACTATTGAGTATTTAGACGGACGGATTATCGAACTGGATGAACCTTTTACCGCAGGTGGACTTAATTACGAGATAGCGCATTTCTGTGAGCTGATTCGCAATAAGCAAACCGAAAGTCCTATTATTACACCTGAGCTGTCAAGGCAAATGATTACTATGCTGGAAGAAGCGAGGATGCAGATTGGGTTGAAGTTTAAAGGCGAATAAAATCGCCCTACCTTGTCATGTTGAACGATAGTGAAACATCTTCTACAACAGGCATGGCGAATATGCAAATGGAAGAAGATCCTTCGCTATCGCTCAGGATGACAAAAAACCTCCAATGACTCTTATTCACCCGCTCTCGCGAGTTTGTAACTCGTGAGTCGCATTGGGCAAGTTTTTAACTTGCAATATTCTTAAGCTGAAAGCCTCTGCCATTAGCTACCACGAGCTGAAAGCTCGCGGCAGCGGATTGTAAATAAAAATAGCGACGGGTTTGAAACCCATCGCTATTTTTATTGGAGAAGATATTTATTTCGACTGCAACACCACCGCTGCACTTTGTAATCCTTTAGACGTAGCTGTAAAAGTAATCGCCCCCGGTTTCTGCTTAGTTTGAACGATAGCCAATGCCAATCCATTAAACGCATGGCGACTACTTGCTTTAAACGAATCCAAATCGGTTTCGCTGCCGTTATCTACGCCTGCAATAAAGGCATTACCGTTTATCTTAAAATCGACCAGGTTATCGGCAGTCGGTACTGCGTTCCCATCTTTGTCCAATATTTTAACAGTAATGAACGATAAGTCTTTACCATCAGCTTTAATGTTTTTGCGATCAACAGTAAGCTGGATTTTGGCAGGCTTTCCGGCGGTATGTACTTCGCTGGTGAGCACTACCTTGCCATCCTTGCGCGAAACAGCTTTTAGTGTTCCTGGCTCGTATTTTACACGCCACATTACATGCAGGTCATCACCCACTTTCTTTTTAGTGCCTAATGATTTACCGTTCAGGAACAATTCCACCTCATCGGCATGATTGTAATAGGCCCATACATCAACAGTTTTGCCCGGTTCCCAGTTCCAATGCGGGAGAATGTGCAAAACAGTTTTGTCTGTCCATTCACTTTGATACATGTAATATACATCCTTAGGGAAACCTGCCAAGTCGATGATCCCGAAATAAGAGCTACGCGATGGCCAGCCATAAGGCGTAGGTTCGCCCAGGTAATCCCAGCCTGTCCAGATGAACATGCCTGAAAGGAAATCATATTTCTTGATCACTTTCCAGGTTTCTTCATGCGTTGAACCCCATGGGGGCGAAACATTATCGTAAGCCGAAACCGTATGATCAGCATTCATTTTGGCTTGGGTTTTATAATCCCTGGCAGTAGGCCAGCGACGAATACTATCCGACGGCATATCATAGTGCCCGCGTGTTTCCAGCCCGGAGGTAGTTTCAGTTGCAATAAATTTTTTACCGGGGTAGCGGTCATGGAAATGCGGAAAATCACCTTCGGCATAATTGTACCCCACCAAATCTAGTGCGCCTGAAGCGATGATCTTATTGCGAGTACTTGGATCATTATTTGCGGTAGTGATCGGCCTTGTTTTATCCAGTTCATGAATAATGCCGGCTAATTCAGGGGCTATCCTGAGCGCACTGGTATCGCTCTGCTGCGGTATCTCGTTGCCGATACTCCATATCATTACACTTGGGTGGTTACGGTCGCGCAGCACCTGGTCTTCCAGGTCGCGTTTATGCCATTCTTTGAAGAACAGATGATAATCGTATTTGGCCTTGCCCCATTCCCAGCAATCAAAGGCCTCATCCATCACCACAAAACCCATTTTATCGGCAAGTTCCAATAACTCCGGCGCAGGCGGATTGTGAGAAGTACGGATGCCATTGCAGCCCATTTCTTTTAGCATTTGCAACTGTCGCTCCAACGCGCGGTAATTAAGCGCCGCGCCGAGGCTACCCAGATCATGATGGTCACATATACCCAATATTTTCATAGGCTTCCCATTAAGCGAAAAGCCTTTATCAACGTCAAAGTTAAAATAACGGATGCCGAATGGGGTGGTATATTCGTCAACCACCGTTTTGCCCACCATTACTTTAGTAACCACCTTGTAAAGCGCGGGCCGTTCAATCGACCATAACTCCGGGTTATTGATCTTTATTTCCTGGGCTATATAATTTGATTTAGCGACATCAGATTCAGCGGAGTTCAACGTAACAATAGCCTTACCCGACGGATTATAAATAGTAGTCGCAAGTACAACCTTGGCTGGTGTTTCTGTCGCATTTTTTACATGAGTTTGCACGTGCACCACGGCGGACTGATCATTCACCTCAGGCGTAGTTACAAACGTCCCCCAATGATCGATCGCAACTTTGTTTGTCGTAACCAGCCAAACATTTCTATAAATCCCGGAGCCAGAGTACCAGCGCGAATTAGGTTGAACCGAATTATCTACCTTAACAGCGATAACATTGTTGCCGCCAAATTTCAGATAAGGTGTCAAATCATAGCGGAATGAGATATAGCCATTGGGGCGGAAGCCCAATTCGTGACCATTGATCCAAACCGTGCTTTTCTGGTATACGCCGTCAAAATCGATATAAACCATTTTGCCTTTGGAGGTCTTCGGGACCGTAAACGTTTTCCGGTACCATCCAATTCCGCCCGTCAGCGCACCGCCTTCAACGGTTGCAGGCGAATTCTTGTCGAATTTACCTTCGATGCTCCAGTCGTGCGGCAGATCAAGGTACCGCCAGTCGGCGTCGTTTAGCCCTGGGTGTTGGCCACCGCTCACATCGCCCAAATGAAAGCGCCAGCCGAAGTCAAAATCGGCGCGCGTGCGGGT
>JAFAKI010000066.1 GCA_019235595.1 Mucilaginibacter sp.
CCTACTACCAAATACTTAACCCTGGCGACCCAACAAAACCGGTAGACTATCCAAGCACGATATCCTACGTGTACACCATCCGCACATTTGACGGAAAGTATGCTGTAACCGATACCGCTCTTAATCATGTTTATGGTGTGTTAGGTCACGTAGTGCCTAACGGTTTAATGCTTGCCATACGCAACAATTTGAAATACCTTGGAGGCAAAATGCGTGTATTGGTTCCTTCGCACCTTGCTTATGGTAAAAGCGGTACCGGTATCGGAAGTATTACATTGTCAAACGGAAGAATTGCCGGTAATCAATGCCTGGATGTGACGGTTGAGTTGATAGCTAACCAGGGTAACTATGATCAGACGGTGATTAAGAGTTACATGGCCGCAAATAACCTTACCGGATATACCATGACCTCTGATAGTTTATGGTATAAAATTACTACACCGCCTACCGGGACAGTTAGTATCAACGATAATTCAACCATCACCTTGAATTATTCTATATACCTGATGAATAACACGAATCCTGATAATAATACTTATGCATCGACTAATACTTACACTATAACAGACATAAGTACAAATGTCCAGGGATTCATTGAAGGCTTGAAATTGTTAGGAAAAGGAGGAGGAGCGATTTCAATCATTGTGCCATCCAAACTTGCTTACGGAACATCTGCGAGTGGTGGTATACCTGCAAATGGTTGCTTGCGATGGGATATCAGTAATGTAACTGTTACTAATCAATAAAATTATTTAGCCAGCGCTTTCTTAAAAGCATTGAGGCAACGTTCACGGGCAAATGCGTGATCAATAATGGGTTTTGGATATTTGCTGAAATCAGCATACTCCGGAACCCATTTTTTTATGTATTCTAATTCAGGGTCAAATTTCTTCAATTGAGAATCGGGGTTAAATATGCGGAAATAAGGAGCTGCGTCGGTACCGCATCCTGCCGCCCATTGCCAACCGCCCACATTGCTGGCCATTTCATAATCCAGCAGCTTTTGCGCAAAGTATTGTTCTCCCCAGCGCCAGTCAATCAGCAAGTCTTTAGTTAAAAAACTAGCTACTATCATCCGCACCCGGTTGTGCATGTAACCGGTGGCATTCAGTTCTCGCATACCTGCATCAACCAGCGGATAACCCGTTTCGCCATTGCACCAGGCCTTAAATTGTTGTTCATTATTTACCCATTGGATACGGTCGTATTCTGGTTTGAAAGATTGGTTAGCAGTATAAGGGAAATGGTGTAAGATCATCATATAAAATTCCCGCCATATCAATTCATTCAGCCAGGTTTTATCATGATATATGTTAGCTTTGCGCACCAGGTTACGGATACTGACAGTACCGAATCTCAAATGCAAACCGATACGCGAAGTGCCTTTTACCATAGCTGGGTAATTCCTCGTCTGCGCGTAGTCGGCTATAATATTTTCATATTCCTTATCCGGGAAATCCCTGTCACTTTTTTCAAAGCCCATTAATTTTAATGAAGGGATAGCAAAACCGGAATGTTTGTAAAGATTATTTAGATAATTTTCTGTTGGGTATGATTTGACGTAAAAGTCATTCAGTTTTTGATACCATTTGTTTTTGTAGGGGGTATAAACAGTATAGGGCTCGCCATCTTGCTTAACGACTTCGCTTTTTTCAAAAATAACATGGTCTTTATAGGTCTTAAAATCGATGTGAAGTTTATTTAATTTCTTTTCGATAGCCTCGTCGCGTTCTTTGGCGTATGGCTCATAATCATGATTGGCATAAACCGTTTCAATAGCATATTCCTTTAAAACATCCTCCCAGGCTTGCCCTGCACCATCATATTTTACCAGTAGTGCGCTTCCGTGCCTTTTTAACTCTTTATCCAGTTCCTCAATGGTTTGATGAATAAAAGTAACACGGGCATCGCCCCTATCCTGTAATTTATAAAGAATGGCACGATCAAAGATAAAAAGGCATAGTACGGGATTCTCTCCTTTTAAAGCATGGTATAAACCGGCATTGTCATGCAGGCGTAAATCGCGGCGAAACCAGAAGATATTGACCGGATATTTATCCATAGATTTCCTTTAACGCCTCTGTTAGTTCCGGATACTTAAACACAAACCCGTCTTTCTCAATCTTTTCAGTTGAAACCCGCGTGCTTCCTAATACCAGGGTGCTCATTTCACCCAATAACAACTTAAATACAAATGCCGGCACTTTTATGGGCCATACTGGCCGGCGCAATTGTTTGGCCAAAGTTTTTGTGAATTGTTTGTTGGTGACGGGCTGTGGCGCAACCATATTATAAGCACCTGACAGGTTAATGTTTTCTATCGCATATAAATACATGCCTAACACATCTTGCCAATGTATCCAGGGGATCCACTGCCTGCCATTACCGGAGGCGGCCCCAACCCAGAGTTTTATTGGCCTGGCCATCTGTGGGAGTGCGCCTTCATTTTTGCAGAGTACAACCCCTGTGCGGAATTTTAGTATTCGCAAACCTAATTCCTTGCCATTATCTACAGCGGCCTCCCACTCCAGGCAACATTGTGCCATAAAATCATTATTTGGAGGGCTATCCTCTGTCAGCACTTCATCGCCACGATCGCTATAATAACCTATTGCCGATGCAGATATGATCGTATTTATCTGGTTGGGTTTGCTTTTTATAAGTTCATAGATCAGTTCAATGGATTTGGTTCGGCTGTCAATTATTTCTTTTTTGCGTTTATCAGTCCAACGTTTTGCTGCTATGTTTTCACCCGCTAAATGTATTATCGTGTCCACACTTTCGAGGCAACGGTCGTCAATATAACCTTTGTACACATCCCACAGGTAAGTTGTCACTTTGGGGTTATTGCCTGACTTTCGGTTGAGATGACTTACGCTGTACCCGCAATTTAATAGCTCTTCAGTAAGTAATTTGCCTATAAGGCCCGTGCCGCCTGTAATAAGAATGTGTTTGTTGTTTGATACGCTCATAGATGTTTAGGGAAAAATACTTAAAAATCGGTTAGTTGGATTTTAGCAGGGGCATATTCTTTAAATTTCTGACACCTGATGCCTCATAGGCAGATTTTACCGATTGTTTAAAAGTGAGGCAGGATACGGAGATTGCCTCCCTGATGGAATTTTCGCGGCATAAGCAGTCTTGTTTAAGGCTCTCTATCAAGCGTTGCGCCTCCGGGTAACTTACTGGAGTCAGGTTATTAAGCAAACTGGAGGTAAGATGAGTGGTTAAGAAGGGTAAAATGACTATCCCCGGTTTGACGGTTTTATGTATGGCGATATAGATCAGCATCATTTGTTTAAATGTCAATACATCCGGGCCGCCGATATCAAATTTCCGGTTATAAGTTTTTTCGTTTAACAGGCAGGCATTGATGTATTGTAGCACGTCGACAACCGCTATAGGCTGAACACGCGTTTTTATCCAGGCCCGCGGAATTACTACCGGTGTTTTTGAAACCAGGATATTAAACATTTCCCAGGCGGCGCTACCAGGACCAATGATCATGGAGGTATTTAAAACAGTCAATGCGGGTTTACCGCTACGTAAAATATTCTCCACGTTAAGACGTGCATCGCGACTAATCTTATCAGTTATGTCACTCAGGGTAATTGTCTGCCTGCAATTGGTTGATGCAATTACATCCATGAAATTTTGAGCGGATAACGCGGCGAGTGCTGCAAATTCCGAAGTTTGGGTAAAGGTATTGATAAGGTAACAGGCCGCATCAATATCTTCGGGTAATGGGTCGATACTTTGACGGCGCAACAGATCGCCCCTCAATACGGTCACATCGTAAGCATGAGGGTGATTGTTGGTGAAATGATTTTTGTCACGCACAAGGCAAACCACATGGTGCCCCTTTTCAAGCAGTATAGGGATCAGATGTGTGCCGATATAGCTGTTAGCGCCTGCAAGTAACACCTTCATGCTAATGCAACAATAAAATGCGCAAGGTGTTTTTTGTGATTTTGGATTTGTACGTAAAAACCGCAATCACGTATTTATACTGTCCGATACCACCACTTTTGAGCACAAAGGCTTCGCATATTGCTCGGCAAAAATAACGTGTACAGGATCATGCTGGTAGGCTTCTTCCGCTTCCAGGTCATCAAACAGCAATAATAATGATACATCGTAAGAGCGGTCGATCACATCGCGGTTGGTATCAGCAGGGACACCGATGTGCATATCGCGGATATGTGTAATTGGGATCAAAGTTTCGAGGCCCTCAATGAGTTTTGCTTTGCCCTCTTTATTTTTTAGCCAGAAATGTACGTGATGAACGAAGGTATTGTGCAGGAACATCGTGTTGATTTTTAATGCTGAAATATGGGAATAAATTGCCTAAGATTTGACTGCTTTTAAAAAGTTATCAAATCTTTTACAGTTATGGGAAGTTTACGCCGATTCCCGCTCTTCCTCTTCATTAAATAGTGCAGCCAGATCCGAGGGCTTGAGGGTAGTATAGTCGTCTATCACCAGGTTAACCGGGTACAAATCACTGGCGGGATGCCCGGTGGTAATCCCTACAACCTTCATGCCTGCAGCATTAGCCGCTTTTATTCCTGCCAACGAATCTTCGAATACCACGCATCTTTCAGGGGGAACATCGAGCAATTCAGCTGCCTTTAAAAATATCTGAGGATCGGGTTTGGGCCTGATCACCATTGACGAGTTGACGATCTCATTAAAATCATCGCGGATAGGTACTTTATTTAAGATAAAATCGATGTCTTCCACCGTCGCTGAGGTAGCCATAGCCATTTTTACGCCATTGCTTTTTAATTCCGCAAGAAAATTTTCGAGGCCTTTGATTGCAACCAAATGCGGCGCATATTCCTGCCTGTAGAACTCTTCTTTTTCACGAAGCAATTCTTTCAGGGATGCTTCATCATGGTCTGCCCCGAAAATCCTTTTGAGCGTTTCCATAATCGGCACTCCGCTTATTTCGGTATAGTATGTTTGCCTGCTTAATTCTTCTTTATGATATTTTCTGAAAAGCGCCTGCCAGGATATAAAGTGGAATGGCGTATTATCGATCAGGGTGCCATCCATATCAAAAATGGCCGCCCATGAGGCTTTTGTTTCGGTCCCATTTAAAGCCCTCTCCCCTGAAGAGGGTTGGGTGAGGCTTTTTTCTTTAAACTCCAAAGTCTATCTTTTCTAAGATACCACGTTGCATTTTTGATGCTTTCGGTGGTAGCTGTGATGAATTTATTATGAATAATTTATGGGGTAAAATTAGGATATCCGGTTTAATAAAATGTCATAATTAGTGATAAATAAAGGCGCTTTTTTAAAGCTGATAATGTTTACCTGGTGTCAAATAATTTGCGGTTATTAGGTTAAAATCGTAATTTATTGCAAATTTGGGGGTTAGATAGTCCCGCATAACCGACAGGGGAGGTACAATGAGTGAAAAAACGATATTGGTTTGGTTCAGAAACGATTTACGCGTTCACGATAACGAAATATTGTTTGAAGCTACCCGCAAGGCTGATAAAGTGCTCCCTGTATTCGTTTTTGATCCCTTTTATTTCAGGACAACTGAGCTAAGCTTATTAAAAACAGGTAATATCAGGGCTAAGTTTTTGCTGGAGTCTGTGGTTGATCTGCGCAGTAACCTGCAAAAGCTGGGCGGTGACCTGATTGTCAGGATTGGTAATCCTGCTGAGATCATCCCGCAATTGGCCCAGCAATATGAGGTGTGTGAAGTTTACCACCACCGCGAAGTAGCATTTGAAGAGACACAGATATCTGAAGAAGTAGAAGCTGCTTTATGGAAGATAAAACTTAACCTGAAACACTTCATAGGGCACACGCTGTATCATAAAGAAGATCTTCCCTTCCCGATAAAGGATATCCCG
>JAFAKI010000359.1 GCA_019235595.1 Mucilaginibacter sp.
AAAAACAAGATCAATCGCTTCTTCGGTGGTCGGAACAATAGAAAGTACGGAGTCTAGCTGGGATATAGCGATCAAACGAGCTACGGCATCATTTAAGCCGGAAAGAATAAAAACACCAGATGCATTTTTGCACAAACGGTGGCCAACTAATAAGCTGCTCAATCCTGATGAATCAGCAAATTTTATCTGTGACAGGTCCATGATGATATTTCTCTGCCCTTCGGTATTGATCAAAATCAATTCAGATTTTAGTTGCGGAGTTACCAGCGAATTCAGTTTAGATTCGTTTAACTTCAACAAAACATATTTATCGTGTTTATCAACAGTAAATTTCATCTTGTGTTAATTATGCTACTAAGATATAACTTTTTTATTTACAATAAAATTTTACAAGGTTGTGAGGGCTTTATTTATCGCTCCTTCTACCCTGTTCAAAACTGAATCATTGTCAGATTTAACAAAGCTTTCGCCAGTTATCTGTTCAAATAGCTCAATATAACGATCTGATATGGAACCAACTATATCTTTAGTCATTTCCGGTACTACCTGCCCATCTTTGCCCTGGAAACCGTTTTCAATCAACCATTTTCTTACAAATTCTTTGGATAACTGTTTCTGCGGTTCGTCATTTTTTTGGCGCTCTTCGTAGCCTTCTTTGTAAAAATAGCGTGAAGAATCCGGCGTATGTATCTCGTCGATCAGGTAAATCTTGCCATCAGCTTTTCCGAACTCGTATTTGGTATCCACCAAAATCAAGCCTCTTTTTGCTGCTATTTCTGTACCACGCTGATATAAAGCATGAGTGTATTTTTCCAATTGCGCATAATCCTCAGCTGATACGATACCACGCTCCAGAATTTGTTCTTTTGAAATGTCTTCGTCATGACCAACCGACGCCTTAGTAGTTGGCGTAATGATCGGAGCAGGCAGTTTATCGTTTTCTTTCAATCCTTCGGGTAAACTTACGCCACATACTTGTCTCTTGCCCGAATTATACTCACGCCATGCGTGGCCGGCGAGATATCCGCGGATCACCATTTCTACTTTAAATGGCTCACAAATACGGCCGATGGTTACGCTCGGATCGGGTACGGAAACCACCCAGTTAGGCACAATATCACTCGTGTCACGCAAAAATTTAGCAGCTATTTGGTTCAATACTTGTCCTTTATAAGGAATAGGTTCAGGCAACACCACGTCAAAAGCCGAGATGCGGTCGGTAACAACCATTGCCAGGTATTTATTATCTATAGTATATACATCCCTAACTTTTCCTTTGTAAAAGGCGGTCTGCTTTGGAAAATGAAAATGTGTCTCTTTTATTGCGTTCATTCTTCTTTAGATTTGAGATGTGAGATGTGAGATGTGAGATTAAAAAAATCCCTTTGTCTCAAATCTCACATCTAATATCTCATATCTGTTACTGTATATCCCCGTATGCCTCCAATATGCGTTTTACCAGCTTGTGGCGCACTACGTCCTCTCCTGTGAGGTAGATTAGTTCTATACCTTTAATATCTGTTAAAATCCTTAATGCTGTATGCAAACCTGATTGTTGTTTTTTAGGTAAGTCGATCTGCGTGACGTCACCGGTAACAATGAATTTAGCCGATGGCCCCATACGGGTTAGAAACATCTTTAGCTGCATGTCTGTTGCGTTCTGCGCCTCATCCAATATCACGAAACAGTTATCCAGCGTACGGCCGCGCATAAATGCTAATGGTGCAATTTCTATAGTACGGTTCTCCAGGTATACCTTTAGTTTTTCTGCCGGGATCATGTCATCCAGGGCATCGTACAATGGACGAAGATACGGGTCGATCTTTTCCTTCAAATCGCCGGGTAAGAAACCCAGGTTCTCCCCTGCTTCTACAGCCGGTCGGGTCAGGATAATCCGTTTAATTTCCTTGTTCTTTAAAGCGCGAACGGCTAAAGCAACCGCTGTATAGGTTTTACCGGTACCGGCAGGACCGATGGCAAACAGGATGTCGTTTTTATCAATCCCGGAAACCATCCGTTTCTGGTTGGCGGTTCTGGCTTTTACCAATATGCCGTTCGGGCCAAACACCAATACCTCGCCTGTTGTCGATTTATCATTCACGGGCTCCGAAACAGGATGAATTGTCGCTCGTGAGCCTAAAATCCTTTCCAGGTCAGTAATATTCAGATTCTCAAACTTCTCGACGTGATTAAGCAGATGCGTAAATTTTTCATCAAAAACCGCCAGTTCGTGATCATCGCCTAAAACCTTCAACTCGCTACCTCGTGCAACCAATTTTAGCTTGGGATACTGCTTTTTAATGATCTCGAAGTGGTCGTTATTCGGGCCCCACAACACGGCAGGGTTAACATTATCGATAGATATTTTAAGTTCGTTCAACAGTAATGAATTTATAGTTGCAGAATTTTTTATGAATTAAAAATTGAATATTTGTAGCATCAAATGCTAGCACAAGATTAGCAATAAATATTTAAAAAATTAATGGCAATAATAACTTTAACTACTGATCTGGGCGACAAAGATATTTACCAGGCTGCACTTAAAGGAAGTATTTTAAAATTGTTGCCAACAGTAAATATAGTTGATATAACCCACAGCGTGGCTGCCTTTAATGTACAACAGGCGGCTTTTATTTTAAAGAACAGTTTCTATTATTTCCCCGAGCAGACCGTCCACCTTATAGGCATTGACACCGTGTATAATTCCGACACTAAATATCTGGCTGTCAGCTATAAAAATCACTTTTTTGTAGGATCAGATAACGGCATATTTTCGCTGATGTTTGATTCGGAACCTGATGAAATTGTCGAGATCAACATCATGCAGGATCTTAAATTTCTGCATTTTCCCCTGGCAGATATCTTTGTAAAAACTGCCTGCCATTTGGCAGGCGGAGGAAAATTAGGCGAGATAGGTTTGCCATTGGCAACGATGGAAAAAAAGATGACCCTGCAACCTGTTGTGGAAAAAAACATGATCAAAGGTGCGGTGATCTATATCGACTCATTCCAGAATGTGATCACCAATATTACCAAGGAGTTTTTCAATAAAGTACAGCAGGGCCGTCGGTTCACTTTGTCTTTTAAGCGCAATGAAACTATCAACCATCTGAGCTGGCATTATAATGAAGTTCCTGAAGGTGAAAAGTTATGTTTGTTTGGGATAAGTGACCACCTGGAAATTGCCATAAACAAAGGTAACGCAAGCGGGTTATTAGGATTGAACCTTGGCGACAGTGTCATCATCAATTTTGAATAATTGCGCATGAAAAAACTTTCCGGATTCTGCCTTCTTTGTTTATTGCCTGTGCTTGTTTTTGCACAAAAATCAAACCCCGATTCCTTAGCTTACCAGTTGCAACGGGCAAAGATCAACCAGATGCTCGACCAGCGCCGGCAAAAATTCGGTCAATACGACCAGAGTTTGAAAATGCATACAGGAATATTCGGCCTGCAAACAAAAAAGGATATCCGTCGCTCTAATGATATTTTGATGGATATAGCCAAAACCGACGATGACATATTCCGCGAGATCAAAATATTGATGGATTACCGTGTTTTTCAGCAGCAACAGGCGCAAACACATTCAACACAATCAGAAAATGTGACATTAGCCTATATGAATACCATCAACAGGTTAAGAGGGCAAATTGACCAACTAAAACAGGAAGCGCAGAAAGAGAAAGCTCATCAGCAGAACCTGTTAGGCATACTAATCGGCGTTGTGGTTCTCTTTATTTGTGTCAATTTTATATTTATTATCAAAAAAACGGGCGGCTAAGGCTTAATTTTGTGGCTTTTATAATCAGAAAATGGCGCGAGGAAGAAGTAGTCTGAATAGCGGAGGTAAACAGGGAGAAGAACTCCCCAAAGCCAAACTAACCAGGCAAACCTTAAAGAATGTTTCCAAACTTTTATCGTACGTACGACCCTATAGGGGCAAATTCATCACAGCATTATTTTTTCTTCTCCTGTCAAGCCTAGTAGGGCTTGCTTTCCCTTTATTTTTGGGTGGCTTAATCGACGCCGCACAGGGCAAACACACCTATTGGTTTTTGCCGGCTACAGTACAAGGTATTGGCCTATTGGCACTCATCGTACTTTTTTCCCAGGCCTTTGTTTCTTTTTTCAGGATACTATGGTTTGTACAGGTGGCCGAACGCTCATTAGCGGATATCAGGCGTGATACTTATTTCAAGCTGATCACATTACCTATGGACTTCTTCGCCAATCGTCGGGTTGGTGAATTGAATAGCCGTATCTCAGCCGATTTATCGCAGATACAGGACACACTAACTACCACCCTTGCGGAGACCATCAGGCAGTTGGTTTTATTGGTCGGTGGTATTACCTTCCTTGCAATCGTCTCAGTTAAGTTAACATTAGCCTTACTTGTTGTGCTTCCATTATTGGTAGTAACAGCTGTGCTTTTTGGGCGATTTATTAGAAAAATCTCCCGGCAGGCGCAGGATAAGCTGGCTGAATCTAATACCATTGTTGAAGAAACCTTACAAGGCATAGCCAATGTAAAAGCATTTGTAAACGAGTCATTTGAAGCTGGTCGATACGGTAAAAACATTAGTGACGTTGCCAATATTGCCATTAGAGGCGCTAAATACAGAGGACTGTTTGCCTCATTCATCGTATTCGGAATGTTTGGTGCGATTATAGCTGTAATTGCATATGGCTGCCTATTGGTGAGTCACAATGAGCTAACTGTCGGTGAGTTATTCAATTTCGCTTTATACGCTGCTTTTGTAGGTAGTGCAATGGGGAGTTTTCCGGAGCTATACGCCAATATTCAAAAATCGGTAGGCGCCAGCGAACGCGTGTTAGAAATACTTGCTGAAAAAGGCGAGGACGTTTCCATCGATCACGCTGAAAATGAAATCAAACAAAAAATAGAAGGTAATATTGCCTTTGATAATGTCAATTTCCATTATCCATCGCGCCCTGAAATTGAAGTGCTAAAAGGAGTATCCTTTGAAGCACAAACCGGGCAACAAGTAGCTATAGTTGGGCCAAGTGGTTCGGGAAAATCTACAATGGCTTCGTTAATATTGCAGTTTTATCATCCGCAGCGCGGTACTATCCTGTTTGATCATAAACCATCGGATGAATACAGCCTGACCGATATACGCAATCAGGTAGCTATCGTTCCGCAAGATGTGATGTTATTTGGTGGCACGATTCAGGAGAATATCGCTTACGGGAAACTCAGCGCTACCAAAGAAGAAATTATACAAGCAGCGCAACGGGCCAATGCGCATCAGTTTATTACGTCGTTCCCGGAAGGTTATGAAACGGTAGTCGGCGAGCGCGGCGTAAAACTTTCGGGCGGCCAAAGGCAGCGTATTGCTATTGCCCGGGCATTATTGAAGAACCCTTCTATCTTAATTTTGGACGAAGCTACTTCTTCCCTTGATTCTGAATCAGAACGCCTGGTGCAGGATGCTTTGGAAGAATTAATGAAGAACCGTACCTCTATTATTATAGCCCACCGTTTATCCACTATCCGCGAGGCAGACAAAATCATCGTGCTTGAAAAAGGCAAAGTGATCGAAAGCGGGAACCATGAAGAACTGATCGGTAACGAAAATGGCCTGTATCGTTATTTGAGCCAGTTGCAGTTTGAAGTATAATTAAAGTCAATAGTCTATGGTCCATAGTCCATAGATTTAAAAAATTGCATAAATTGTAGCCATGGTCCAACGACG
>JAFAKI010000200.1 GCA_019235595.1 Mucilaginibacter sp.
CTAATATTTAAAAATATACGATCATGCTATTCACTGATCTTGAAAACGATGAGGCATTAATAGTTAATTCCTCATGGGGACCTGAAGACGACAGCTGGGAAGAGGAAGATGATGAAGATTTTGAGGATGAGGACTTTGACGACAGGCTCCAGGATATGGATGACCTGCATGAAATACAGGCGGATGATGATCTGGGCGAACCCTCCGCGGACGATGACGATCATTTTCCGGATGAGTACGAAGAAGAGGATGATGAATAATCATCTTGGGAATATTCTCAACATTCGTTTTACCGGGTCTTTAACTTCAGGCATATTCTTGCTACCTTAGTGGCTGTGGAGAATTTTATTGTATCGGCACGTAAGTACCGTCCGGCTACCTTTGAAAGTGTTGTAGGTCAGCAGCATATCACCAATACGCTAAAAAACGCGATTAGGAATAACCAGCTTGCACAGGCATTTTTATTCTGTGGGCCGCGTGGTGTGGGTAAAACTACCTGTGCTCGTATTCTTGCTAAAACCATCAATTGCGAGAATTTGCAACCAAACGGAGAGGCTTGCGGGGTATGTGGATCGTGTACTTCTTTCCAAAACGGTAACTCATTTAATATTCACGAGCTGGACGCAGCATCTAATAACTCTGTCGATGATATCCGCAGCCTGATCGACCAGGTGCGCATACCGCCACAGGCCGGCAGATATAAAATATACATCATCGATGAGGTGCACATGTTGTCGCAAGCCGCTTTCAATGCCTTTTTGAAGACGTTGGAGGAGCCGCCTCATTATGCCATATTTATATTGGCCACTACCGAGAAGCACAAAATACTTCCTACTATTTTATCGCGCTGCCAGATATTCGATTTTAACCGAATCCGGGTAGAGGACATGGCTAATCATCTTGCGTCGATCGCGAAAAAGGAAAACATTAAATACGAACCTGATGGTTTGCACATCATTGCTCAAAAAGCAGACGGCGGTTTGCGCGATGCTTTGTCGATGTTTGACCAGATCGTAAGCTTTTCGGATGGCAATGTTACCTATCGTACGGTAATTGATAACCTGAACATTCTTGATTACGATTATTACTTTAATATTATTGATGGCCTGTTAAAAGAAGACACTGCGGGAACATTGTTATTATTCGATGAAATATTAGCTAAAGGCTTTGACGGAGCTCATTTTATATCGGGCTTATCAGAGCATTTCCGCAATCTGCTGGTGAGTAAGGATGCAACTACCTTAAAATTGCTTGAGGTTAGCGAAGGGATCAAAGCAAAATACTTACAGCAATCGCAGGCTTCGTCGGTATCGTTCCTGTTATCGGCCATGAATATTGCCAATCAGTGCGACCTGAGCTATAAATTGAGTAAGAACCAACGCTTACAGGTAGAGCTCGCTTTGCTCAAAATGTGCCATTTGCCCTCGGCATTTAATATGCTCATAGCACCAGCCGGTGAATTGACTGCTACAGACGGGCAGTTAAAAAAAAAACCTGATACCTCAACAGTAAGTCTGCCAGCTGCGCAAAAAGTTGCGAATGATGCGCCACCAGTAAACGCTCAACCTGTTGCTCAAAACAAGCCTCAGCCTGTCGCCCCGGTTAAAGAACCTGTGAAAAACGGGAGCGAATCTGTAGTTACAGAGAAGCCCAAGGGGTTTATTCCGAACCTGAACACGGCTTCTACTTCTATAAAAATTCCATCATTAAAGGATTTGGGTAAAACAACTGCCGCTGAAATGGCGGAAGAGGAGGACCCTTATATTAAAGGTGATGCGAAGGAGGATTTTACGATGGATGCCTTCCTGAAGCATTGGAGCGATTACGCCGCTAAACTCAAAGCCGACGGAAACATGACGCTGGTGACCATATTTACCACCAACGCGCCAACGATGCTGGAGCCATATAAGTTTGAAGTGGTGTTAGCAAACAGAACCCAGGAGAACCAGTTTAGAGATGATAAGCACAACCTGTTGAACTTTCTGCGCGTTGGTCTTAGGAATTTCGATATAGAAGTTATTACTCGCATCGACGAGGTTAAGGCAGCCAAGCGGCCTTACACCAACACAGAAAAGTATCAGCACATGGCCAATAAAAATCCGCAACTCGCGGAGCTAAGGCGCCGTTTTAACCTTGATTTGGATTGAAGTCAGACCTCCGACTTCTGATTTCATCTTCTTCGGTCGTTCTTCGGATAGCCTTCTTCATCCAGATCTGTACGGCTATCTTCCGGTGTGCGCGAAAGGATATCATCAATGGGGTCAACTTCTACAATTTTGCCTTGGCTATCAATGTGCATCCCTAACTGATCGACATCAGTTTCGAGTGATTCGTTAGGGATATACTCATCTGCCGTATCGTAGGGGTTGGCTTCGTCGTAAGTGGAATAAATATCGGCGCCATTCTTGGCCGATGTATGGTATGGATCGGGGTGATCGTAATCCGGATCGTCGCTTTCTACATCGTATTCAAAACTGTCCTCATCAGCGTTGAAGTTCAGGTTCTCCACATCAGATTCTTCTCCCAAATCATCCTTCAATGTCCTGTCCCTGTCGGAATTTTCGTCATCAAATTCCGGGTAGAATGTTCTCTTGGCCATAACTTATCCTTTCTAAAGTAACAGTAAAGTTCGGCTAAGGATTTGAAAAAATGATATATTTTTTCGATTAAAAATGGATCTGTTTGCGGTAAGAAGTGACCTCGCCAATAGAGAATTTTACCCCAATGGTAAATTGACTGTAAGCATCGTTAAGTTGGCCGGCTTTAAAACCGTCCAGTTCGTCGCCAAATACATAGTTGTATTGATAACCTAAATCAATTTTAATATCCGGGCGCTGGTATTTGTTAAATATTTTAAACTCGTAACCAATCCGAACTGGAAGGAATAACTGGCTGGCCTTATCCAAGCCCGGTGTGTAATAGCCCGGATATTGAACCGAATACCTGTTTATGCTGGTTATATTATCATAAATAATGCTTAGTCCCGAACCCACGTACAGGTTTTTTAAAGCATTGGCTAATTCACTTTGCGAATAATCGATCAGCTCACCCGCCTGCAATTGTAATCTAAGGGCATAATATTGGTAGTCGGCAGCAAATTGTCTTCCCAGCGGATCTTTAATAGCATCTCCGCCGGCAAGCTTGCCAAATTGTGCTTCAAAAATGTAGTTGATAAAAGGACTTTGGTTGTAGTT
>JAFAKI010000210.1 GCA_019235595.1 Mucilaginibacter sp.
GAAAATTGGTCAGGGTTTATCGTTTTGCAGAAAATGATAAACCCCGCCAACTGCAAATTAATCCCGACAGCTACCGGGACTGCAAACCGAATATCCTACCACAAAAACAAAGGAAGCAGCCATACCGGCGAAACGTAATATGGATCATAGTAGGGTTCGTAATATTGAACGGTCTCTTCTTCAACGACGGTTTCGCTGCCGCTACCGGTATTATTGTTTTGCTCCTGTTCTTTTTCTTCTTCCAGCAATTTTATCATCAGTTCAGAACCCTGACTGATCATATCCAGCATGGCATCCTCGCCAACTTCGTCGGGTTTTATGGCAGTGCTGCAAATTTCCTCGATCTCTTTCCATGAATTGTCCGAAACCAGGTCCATTTGCCAACCGGTAGCGCTGGTATCAAACCGGTTTTCGTTGATGAATGACATAAAAACGATCTCAGCCGGATCGATCTTCTTAAACATAGCCACCGCTATCCGCAGATCGTCAAAACGCTCATCCTTGGTAAAATTCGCCCAGGCATCATCACTGTCGAAATCAAAATACCTGGCAAAGGCGAATTCCCCTTTTTCCAGGTCGACAAAAGAGAAAATATCATACACTTTCAGGTACTCGGTATAACGTTTCATAAAAACATTATATACATCCTGCCCTTTAGCTGTTATTTGGTAGTTGGCACCCGAGGTTTGGACATAACCCTTAGACATCAGTTCTATAAATAAGGGCTCCAGTACCTTGTCGTCGCCATTGTCAATAGTTTTAAACGGGTGACTGCCATTGATCATTTCGTCTAATAGAATGATCGCTTTAAAGGTTTTTTTATTATCGTCTGTTATAAACATGAAGTAGTGTTAAAAGAAATTTATAAAGATTTAGAAAGGCGAGGGAAAATGCGATTCCTTCCCTGGGGAAGGTGTAGGAAGGGGTTCTTCGATAGTTTTTATAGCGCAGAAACCCCTCCCTGCCACTTCACACTCCAACACACCCCTCCCCGAGGAGGGAATTGAAGCTGATGCTTAATTCAACAACTTAGTCCTTTTAGCCTTGATCGCTTCAAGCGCATTGGTAGCAGATCCCTGGCCCAGCACTTTATTGATCTCCTGCTCGGTTGACATGGTTGAATCCTCTATTTGTGCGTAGGCTGCCGCTCTGTACTCTTGTGCAGATGCTTTTTGGTCCATACGGTTCAAAGTGGCCATCAGTCCGTCGGTATCTACATTGGACAGCGTCTTGCTTATTTTTTCTGATACTTCAGCAGTTTTAGCGCGGGCGCTGATCATTTGCGCACGGCTTTCTGTTTCAGCTATCTGATCTTTTATTTGTTTGATTTTAAGGTCCATCACCGATAGGGCGTTTTCTTCCTTTTCGGCCATTTTTCCAAATTGATCGGCCTCAGCCAGTGCCGATTGGTAGGCTTCGGCTGCTTTGTTAGCCAGTTCAGTGCCATGGGCTTCGTCCAGTTGTTTGGTTTCTATGCGGTCCAATAATTCGTTGGCCTTTTTTTCCCAGTCGGCCGCTTTGTCACGTGCGCTTTGTTCACTTGCGCGGTGTTGCAGGGCAATCGCTTTAATTTCAGCTTCGCCCTCTATGGCCTGCTGATAGTTTGATCGTAATTCACGCAGGATCTGATCGGCCATTTTAGCCGGATCTTCTAAATGGTCTACTGCGGCATTTGCCTCAGCTTTGCCGATACGGAATAATCTGTCGAATATGCTCATTGTATTGAATTTAAATTAGTTAACAAAATTTGATGAATTGTGAAAATTATCTTCTGCGACCAAAACCACCGCGGCTGTGGCCAAAACCTGACGACCGGTGATAACTGCTGCCAGTGCTTCCGCCGCTTGAATGCCCAAAACCTCCGCTGCGTACCGGGCTGCCTGAGCTGCGGGTGCTGAATGACCGTTGCGAGTGGGTAGGTGTACTTAAACTGCTACGGGGACTCCTGGACGACATAGCAGATGATGTAGTCGGCCTGAAATTAGTAACCGTCCGAACCCTTGTGTAATAGGGCGGATAATATCCATAATGGTATATCGGCATATAATAAGGGTGCGGGCGCATCAGGTAGCTCAGCAACAGGAAGTCGGTGAACGTGAAAGACGAATGATAATAATTATCATAACCCACATAGTTAGGGTTTCCCTGTATGTTCAGGTTGGCGGTGTTATTGGCCTGGTTGGGCTGAATGTGTATCCGGGCTACGGTTACCGAATCCGAGCTGTTAACATCATCCACCACGTCCAATTCGTTCTGACCAGGTTCTTCCACTTTCAGGTAGTCGATGTTACCGTCTTTGTCCAGATCGAGGTTATTGATGTGGTTGCCGGGGTTGTTGATGGCTTTTTCAAGCGTCTGCGGATCGGTGCTGGTTTTTACCAGTTGGGCCAGTTTATTCACGTCAAAGCCGGCCGGGCCGCTGCTTTGTATGGTTACATTATTTTGTTGCGGCGGATTCTGGGAACAGCTTGCAGCAACAACCATTAAACCAAGGCCTATTAGTATTTTTTTCATGATGTTTCTATTGAGTTAAGTTATAAAGGGCTGTGATTGTTTTAGGATATGGAGCCCATTTTTGAAGTTATATTTTTTTTCTCATTTGGACTAATATCTATATGCGATGTTACAAAAATAACCGTTGATTTTTTTGATTACATTGATTTCGCAGATGATTTTAAAATTCCCCTCTTGAGAGGGGCAGAGGTGTGTTTCTACGCTATGCTCATTTTACAGCTGGAATCTTTATCAAATCGCAAAACCAGGCAACCTACTACCTTGTTATTATACAAAGAACCTAAACCTTGAAAGGAGTAGAGAAATGGAAAAGATAGTGGTGGTTAATGATGATTCGAAAGAAGCGTTGCAGGCAGCTAAATATGCTTTCCAGCTGGCATGTTTCTATAATAAGGACATCGTATTGGCAAATATGATTTCTGCTGAACGATCAATGTTAAATCGGGTTGCCCGTTCAAAAGCGGTTCCGGCTGGCTTTGAGGTAGTTTTAAGCGACGATGAAAACCGGGAAACCGTTGGCGACCATCTAAATTGCCTAAGAACAGGGGCCAATTTTCATCCCGGTATCGAAAACCTTGACGCTTCCGGTTTCGGGGAACGGGAGATGATCGCTTATATCAACTCCCATAAGATATGTCTGATCATTCACGGGATAGCAGCCGACGCTGAGAACCAGAATAGTGGCGGCAGGATCAACATGAAATCGGTACTTAACCGAATACTATGGCCTGTATTGCTTGTTCCTGAATTTACCCCGGTCAAAAAAATCGAAAGAATAGTATACCTGGCCGATTTGAGGTATGCGCAAACTCCCGTTATCAATTACCTTGCAAAATGGCGCGTCGAAAATGAAAGCGTGATCGTAGCACATCTCTGTACAAAGGGTTTGTCTGAACTGGATAAAACCTATGCGGAACATCTTTTCAACAATGAGCTGATCAGGAGGGTAGTTTGCAAAAATTTGTTTTTTTCGAACCCATGTGCAAAGAGTTTTTCTGATACGATGGATGAAGTTATTCACGGGATGGAAGCCGATATGCTCGTATGCTTAAATCACAGTTATCATTTTCAACAGATTTTCGGCAGCTTCGCTGAATTAAAAACCCCCGGATATATTTCTGTTCCTGTGCTGGTATTTCCGTCCTGAACCGCTGATTTCACAGAGAAATTTAGCCGCCACGTCATTGCGAGGAACGGCCTGTGGAGTGAAGAAGCAATCGCATGCTATACAGAGCGAAGATGAAGAGCTCGGCACCTTATAATCGTCCCGTCTTAGCAGGGTCTCCTGAAAGGGACTCTGCGCTGTGTGTTCTATTTTCGCAAATTGACGTAGTTTCTGGTCCTATAACGCAGGGTCCCCGTTGGGAGACCCTGCTGAGACGTAAACAAGCCAAAAGATTTGAGACTTTCATTTTTAGGAAGGAAGTCCTGGGCTTTTTAAAAAATCTAACGTGAGAAAGTCAGGGTCCCGAAGCCTAGCTGATCATAACCACCACTGTTCGGTCCATAATCACCGCCCCCGCCTTCCGACCTTACCGCAGTTGCAAACTGTGTGGTATAGGTTGCCGTCTTTCCTGCTACTTTAACGTAATAATTATAAACGAGCTCCCATCCCGGACGAATCGTTCCCCTGCTTGCGCTTGAGATTACGGTTTGATTCGAGTTCTGACAATTGTTATACGTGGTGTAGGGAACAGTGTTGGTGGTGTTAATATTGTAAGCAGCAATATATTCACTTACTCCAAGTAAGGGCGGATTAACAGCGTTCCACGGATTATAGTCAAAAAAGTTTTTCCCCTGGTTATACGCCATCTGGCAGAAGGCACCATAAAGGGGTACTTCCATAGTGGCATGCCCCTGGTCTCTTCCGGCTTCCTGCGCCTGCGCCATTCCGTTTGAATAAGAGGCAGTGGTCACGTTACCAATATAGGCAGTACCAACCCCATTATGCTGATAATAGTTTATAGCAAAGTTTACCTTACTCACGTCATCGCAAAGGATGCCGATAGCCAGCACTGTACACAAGTTTGACATATCCCAATTTAACCAGTAATGAGTAGCACATGTATTGTTATGACGTATCAAAAAGTCACTTGATACCGGGTAATAAACGTTCAGCATAAAGTTCTTGAACTTAGTGAAGTCCGCAGCAGTCCATCCGCTATAATCACGCATGATCTCTGCTGCGTTGGCCCATTGGTATCCCTGAAGCCCTGCCGCAAGATCTTTGTTGCTATCACCATCGATAAAAGTACACTTAGCAGCCCAGGCGTTCATGATCTTAACCGCATTGTTACCGCAGGCCGTGTCGCCTTTAATTTTCCAGCGTAATGCATTCTGATAAGCAGCGGCAGCGTCCTGACAAGCCAGGATGTAATTTTCCCGTTTACCATCTGATGGTTTTCCCCTTACAATGGTGTCCACGGGCCGCGCCACATAGGAGGGGGCAGAATGCCTGTTAGCTACCAGCTTATTCCAGCCATCCAGCCAGGGTTGGGCACCGGCATTGACCTTGGTTGTCATCCTGGCAAAGTCAGCAGCTGAATGCAACATTCCGGGATGAACGATAGTACGCACGGTATCTATTGTAATTGACGACGATGTGTTTGGCCTACCAATCGTAGCCCCTGTTTTTTGCAGGGCTGCCGTTTTGCTACAGGCGCTAAGTGGCAACAAGGCCAGTAGAAAAAGTGTAACTTGAATTGATGTTTTCATTTTACTTAACTTATAATTATAAAATAGGGGATTTAAATACACTGATAATTTTAATACAATAATGAATAAAGAAAAACAAAACGTCCAATCAACCGGTGAAATTGTGGCCCTTGGTCATTTAAAATCATTATTCCTTTTTTAAGCAAAGGGCCACATAGTCTTTAGGCTCCCTTTTTGGCAGCCCCGGCAATGATAAATGCAATTCCGCTATAGGCAAGTGCTAAAAATGCGCTGGTTACCTCATCTTTCATATCAGCAGAAGAAGAAACTACCACCCTGGGGATGTGCAGCGAAATAAACCAGATAAAGATCATTGTCCCCAAAAGCGTAGCAGCTATCCCGGTTTTGATTTTCAAAATAATCGCAATGCCCGATCCTATTAATGCTGCGCCGCAAAAATAAATCCAGAATAGATGGCCGGGTATCCATGACGGGACATAGTTTGCTGCATCTTTTGCATACAGAAAATGACTTATGCCATAATCGACAATTGTTATAGCAAACAGAATAGCCCCGAAAGGAATTAACTTACCCAGGAACCTGATAAGGTGGTTTTCATTTTTTTCAGGAAAGCAATCGGCAATAACTAATGCACCGCCTGCTAATGTCAAGTCTTTCATTGCATTTTCCCATTCTCCCAAATGCATATAATTTGACGTAGCCATAAATTCGTACGGGACATAGTAAAAACAACATATCAGTAGCAGCACAAACCCTAGCAGGAGAGAAATTTGCCGGGGCTTTTTCTCAAAAATCAGGCATGTACCTGCCAAAACAAAAAGAATCCCCGAAATAAAGGCGAGCACTGCAAAACCGGGGATCCGGGAATGATTTGGCGGTAACAACATATAAGGAAAATCATGATAATAAATCATCTGAACCCCAAACACGGCTATAGCTATGCTATAGAAGATGCGGCCTATAATAGATAGTTTTCCCATAAGATTAAATGGCTTTGATTTGTTGATTTGAATAAGACAGGTACTCGAATTTAAAAAGATACAGACAAATATGGTCAAACAAGCTTATAAAAAATGCTCATCCTGGTGTATGTTGGGTAGATTGATTTAACCACCGTGTCATTGCGAGGCGCAAGGCGGACTGTGTGAGCCGCGCAACGAAGCAATCGCATGCTATACAGAGCGAAGATGCAAGTGCTGTATATTGTCTGAACCGGAATTTTCAGAATCAAAGAATTGCCAGAATAAAACCGCAAACTGCCAACTAATAACTGCTAACTGAGAATTTGGGCGGCCGGGCGGGCTATCCGCTCATACTACACAGGCATTAGCCGCGAGGCCGGTATACGCTTCTATCCCTGCCGCATTTGTCTGAACATGATTATTTTGATTTAAAAGATTGTCACGATTACCCGATCTACGCCTGTACCAGCCTGCTCAAGTGGACACTTGAACGAGCGGGGGAGGACATGACAAAAATGCCTCATAAATTTATGAGGCATTTTGATGATTTTAACTTGCACGGCATATTACCTCATGCGCCTCCCACAAAGTTGGCACTTCGAGCTTATATGCTAATTTGTCTAAGACACTGACCGGTACAATAGCATCGCGGTTTTTGTTTTGACCATGCAGACTTTGATACGGTACCTCAATGTAAACAATGATCACCTTCGCCTTGTAAGAAACAAACAAGTCGATCAGTTGCGTTCTCATTTGATTAGTTGTATTCGTGGCGTTCCAAACAAATGACTTTTGCTTGCGCAAATAACCTCTGGCCTGTTCTTTGGCTTCCTGTATCACCTGCCCGTTGCCTGTTTTATCTGTTGGTGAAATGCCGCGTTCGGTACGCATATCATCCAACGATATTACTGGCCAATCATGGTAGTGTTTTTTAATGAATGTATCCTTACCTGCGCCCGGGAGGCCGCTCATCAAAATAACTTCCGCCATTGGCTCTTCAAACGGTACATAATCCAAATAAGCATTGTCATGCTGCATATAATACATCTTTGCCTCAGCCGAAACAAATTCACGGGGTTTGCCCCAGCAATCGTTTTCCTGGCAAAATGCTTCAAAGCAATCGATGCGATATAGCATTTCTTCCTGATCGTCGCATATACGACCGATCATATCTGCGCGGGCCAGCAAAGCCAGCCATTGCGTATTTACCTCCATGCTGGCTTTTACCAATGCCTTCAATGGATCGGGTTTTTCAAATAACCATATCGGCAAACCATGATGCCGGGCTAAGCCCACAACCTGTTCACGAATAGTGAAAGGAGCAGGCTCACCCATATATAATAGTTGCCGTGCGAATTGCGCGCCTTTACGAGCATGACCGTTTGACGTAATACTTCCATCGGCCTCAAAAATTGTCGTGCTGTATTTTTCTACATCATGCAACAAAGCAGCCGCCCACAATACTTCCTGATCCTGTTTGGACAGGTTCAGGAAAGCAGGCTCGTTCTGCAATGCATTCAAAACCATTTGAGTGTGGACAGCCACATTGCCTTCCGCATGATAGCGTGGATCTTGCGGAACTTCGTTCATGCGCTTTACCCAGCTAAAATGATTCTCGAGGTACTGCCAATCTTTATTTTCACTAAAGGTCCACATACCTGCCTCCTTCATTTATTAAAAGTGCACGTTTCCAATTGCGCGTCCAATGTTCATCTGTTTTAACATGCCCTTTTCGTACATACTTAAATACATTCTGAGCAAAAGCAACCACCGGATACTCATCAGCATTACGGCTTACGATGCCCTCCATCGTTGTTGCTTTTTTATCATAGGTGTCAAAAGGCTCAAACACACCGCTACCAGTGGCTAGGGTGAGCATTTCTGTTTCAAATGGTTGTTGCTCTTTTGGTGTTGATTCCATCTTAATTACAGGAACCATGGGCAGATCAAGCATGTTAGCATAAAACTGGGTTTCCTCCCAGCTTAACCAATGGCCCTGTTCACGTATCCCGAAAACATAAAAATGATATTCCAATTTTCTGTATTCGATAGAATGAACAGCATACAGGTTTTCTCCGAAAATCTCCAAATCCCCAAGATCGTTTTTGATCAATTGCCAAAAACGCCTTAGACTCTCTGTCCATGGCGACGTTGTTGGGGCTGCATGCGAGCGGGCGAAAACGCCCGATTTGGAAAGGCAGTTGTTTTCGCCATCAAGTTTTTCAGTATGTATTATATTGGGAATGTGTTGTAAGTGTTCCCAGTAGTCGTACGCTATTCGGTCATCACTGGTAGTGCCCGGTGAAAACGGATAGCCATGTTTTTAAGATTTAAATAAAAAAATAGAAACCGTTTCCTTCCCTGGGATGGGAAAGATCATAAAAGATTTTATGCACTAACGATTACATGGCTCAAAACTTAAAGCGTTTTAGCAAATGTAAATATAAAAATCTAATTTTTTTATTTTCGAATTTATAGGGGGTAAAACCCGTTAATCCCGATTTACACCCCAAAAAAAGAAAAGTGGATAAAAATTAAATTTGCCTTACTCACTGCCAACAGCCTCACTTCCACCCCTCATACCCCAAAAACTTCACCAACTGCGGATTATCAACTGACAACACCGGCATCCACAATCCAAGCGGTTCGCGGGCCCACCAAAGGTGTTGCAGGTTGCCGGGTTCGGCAAATTTGTAGCGGTATAGCGTTGCACGGATAAATCGCGGCGGCTTGCCCGGGAAAGGGTTTGCGGCAAACAAGCTCAGGGCAGCAGGGTCGTTATGCAGCAGCTTCCAAACCAGGTTGTAGGTCCAGGGGTATTGGTCGGCAGTCGACATGGAGGCAAACCACATCTGCCAATCTAGGTGCGGCTGATAGGGCGCTATCTGCGGCGGTTGTTTGTCTAAAAGTACCGGTAAATACCGGTATACATAAGGCTTCCAGACAGCTTTATTATTAGTCGTATCATCCATTGTACCCTCAAACACCACATTCAGGCGTTCCTGACCTACGCTGCCGAATGCGCCGTAAGTATTCACCAGGTCGAAAGGATCATAAGAGGTATTCATGATCTGCTCGCTGGAAATCATATTAAACACCGGCTGAAGGCTTAGAAGAGCAACCAATCCGGCAATGATATAGGAAGTGGTCAGCATCGGCTTTGATTCCTCTGCGACATCAGCAGCGGCCTGCGCTTTGCGGACCAGCACCTTCGGTAAACACCTCGCCCAGAAGCCATCATCAAAACAAGCCAGCGCCGGAATAATGGTGAGCCAGTTTAAAAATGATAGGTTACCGCTAATGATTAGTACTAATTGAAAAAGCACAATAATTGAACCGGCAATATGCCGAGCCAACCGCGGCCAGAACACAAACCAGGGCGCTACCAGCTCGTCCAGCCAGTTGAACCATACACCCAGCTTTAACCAAAAATGCGGCAAAAAATGAAACCACCTGCTCAACGGACCGGGTATCGGCTGTGTCTCGAAATGGTAAAACAGCACCGTGCCATTGCGCCAGGCCTTATCGCCACGAAATTTGATCAACCCCGAGCCAAGCATAATGCGGAATATCAGCCAGCGGAATAAAACGATGATGGCGATAGGCGGTGCTCGCCTGGGGAACGGGCGCATATCTACCAATGGGCACAGGAAAATGCCCAGGAAACCGGTTTCGGTTAGCTGTATTTCCCAGCCGTAGCCATACCAATCTTGCCCGGCGTGCGTAATGGACATATACAAAAACCAGATCACGCCAAGCATAGACGCGTTGACATAGCCTGCAACCATGATGCACGACAGGATAAATCCAATCCATGCTACGGTTGATAATGCCCCATCAGAATGCCAGAACCAAAAGACGGATGGCAACCGCACAAAACCGGCGGTGGCCGATCCCATCGCATGGCTCACCAGGTTTAGGTAATTCCCCAGAGGGAGTAACCCATGAGCGCCGATCAAAGGTATAAGCTGATTGATAGCCACCAGAAACGCTACTGCATAC
>JAFAKI010000271.1 GCA_019235595.1 Mucilaginibacter sp.
AAACACCATCAACCCCTCAGCTTTATTGGTTGGCCGTACATCCACCGACTCAATTTATAGCCAAATTGTAAGTGATTTAAAGGATGCTACCAGTCTGCCTAAATCTTATTCAGGTACTGATGTTGGCAGGGCTACCGGCGGTGCTGCACATACTTTATTGGCTAAGGTCTACCTGACAAGACAGGATTGGACTAATGCTTTGGCTCAATTGAATACCGTCATCAACGGCGGTTATGGTTATGCGCTGTTTCCTAATTATTATGATGCCTTTCAGAAAGCAACCAAAAATGGAAAGGAACATATCTTCTCAGCGCAGTTTGAAACAAACCTGGGTGCAGTAGGTAGCGAGCAGTATTTAAGTCTGAGCTTCACCTCGTTTAATACCCAAACATGGCCGATAGACGTACCAGCCGATAGCAGTCTTTACAAATTGTTCAGCGCAACTGATACGCGCCGGGCAGTTACTTTTTACAACTCGGTTTATAATGCTGCAACAGGGAAGACAGTGGTTTTTAATAACCCATATGTTCCCTACTTCAACAAGTTTGTTGACTATAGTCTGACTCCACTCACTACCCAGGCACAAAGTGGTATCAACTACCCGGTATTGCGTTATGCGGATGTGTTACTGGAGTATGCTGAGGTGCAGAATGAGTTAAATGGCGGTCCCAATGCAGGTGCCTATGCAGCCATAAACCAGGTAAGGACCCGGGCCAATGTGCCTAATCTGACCGCAGGTTTGAGCCAATCCGATTTCAGGGATTCGGTATTTCTGGAAAGAAGAAAAGAGTTTATCCAGGAGGGACATCGCTGGTTTGATCTGGTAAGACAAGGCGGAACGGTATTAGTCGATGCTTTGCATAAGAACCCTGCAAAATCGGCGGCGACAGCTAAAAACAACCTGTTCCCTATACCGCTGGTGGAAATTCAGCTCAATCCAAAGCTGACTCAAAATCCGGGGTATTGATCTCAATTTTAACAATTAAAACAAAATAATTATGACACTATCAGATGTATCACTTATCGGGAAAAAAATACTGGTAGGCATTATTGTCACCATTATTCCCTTTGTCATTATTGTTGGCGGGCTTTGGCTTACTCAGCACATTCTTACGGCACATGACGCTCAAAAAAGCTCAGCTCAAACTACGCTAAAATCAGAAAATCATGAAAATAGAAAAAGCAACTAAGGAGCAGATCACCCGGAACGTGATCCTGAGTCTGTTCATTTATATCCTGCCCATAGCGGCGATGTTCCTCACTTTTCTGATCACCGGTCAGCGGCCGTGGGAAAAGAAAACACAACACATAGAAAACGTTAAAACAATCACCTCTAAAAACTCACAAAACAATGGAAGCAACGATTGATTTCATCAAGCGGATCGTCGATAATCTGAATGGTATCGGTTTCCCGTTCCTGGTCTTTTTTATAGGCATATTGGAAGTTTCGTTTGGCCTTTACAAGGGTAAGTGGCCCAAAAATGAACGGTGGGTAGATATAAGCTGCTTTATTCTGCCGAAATTGGTGGTGCAGCCGTTGGTAGCCTATTACAGTCTACACTTTCTACCCTTCATTTTCCCGGCCGCAAAGAACATATTTAGCTGGGTACCATTCTTTTGGGGATTCATCATCATAGCGGTAGCTGATGACCTGACCCAATATTGGTATCACCGCCTCCATCACCAGGTGCCTTGGCTGTGGAGGTTCCACCGCACGCACCACTCCGCATCTTACATGGGTATGGCGATGGCCAGCAGGCAGAATATCATTTACACCATCTTTTTCTCGCAGATATACCTGACAGCAGCTTTGGTTTATTTGGGCCTTGGTATCCCAGCAATTGCAGTTAGGGTCATCAAGTCGACCATTACCACGTTGGCACATTCGAGTATTCCGTGGGATAAGCCGTTTTATAAATACAAAGTACTAAACCCTATAGCCTGGGTATTGGAGCGCCTGATCTCGACACCGGCGACACACCATGCGCACCACGCCGCTACCACCGACGATGGAGTCGGTCATTACAAAGGCAACTTTGGCAACATGTTCTTTTTGTGGGACATCATATTTGGCACGGCATTGATCTCACGTCAATATCCGTCACATTACGGCATATCTCACTATGAAGGCGACCAATGGACTGCGCAATTGCTTTGGCCGATATTCAAATCAAAGGTTGAGGGTAGCGAACTGGCTCCCAATGGACCTGTGGTAAGGGTAGAAGACGACTATCAGGCACTTGCCCGCAGGGATAAAAATAACGCAAAGGCAGATGCGCCTCAATTAAATGCAATTCCGGCACTTTCAAATAATTAAGAGATGAAGCACACTAATCAAATTAAAGCGCTGTCGTTAGCTTTGCTGGCAGGAACGCTTTTCATCAATATTGCGAAAGCGCAAAACTATACACAGCAACAACAACCCTTTCAGGGTATTGAGGGCAAAACATTTGCCGACTCAAAAGAATCATGGGTTACTAATCCCAAAGCGCCAAAAGGTGCACCAAACGTTGTATGGATCATTTTGGATGACGTAGGCTTCGGTGCCTCATCCACATTTGGTGGCTTGATCAGTACGCCAAATTTTGATACGCTGGCTCGGTTAGGTTTGCGTTATACCAATTTTCATACCGCTGGGATTTGCGCGCCTACACGTTCGGCATTACTAACCGGTCGTAATCACCATTATGTACACGTGGGAGGCTTTTCGCATACCCAATTATCGGCTGGTTTCCCCGGTTGGGATGGCCGTATACCATCTGACAAAGGAACGGTTGCGGAAATATTGCGCGAGAACGGCTATAATACTTTTGGCGTAGGTAAATATGGCGTTACACCTGATGAGGATGCTACTGATGCCGGGCCATTCGACCGCTGGCCTTCTGGTAAAGGATTTGATCACTACTTTGGTTTCCTGGGCTCGCAAACGGATCAGTATAAGCCCGATCTGATTGAAGATAATGCCCACGTCACGCCTGATGGACGCAATCTGAATGAGCAAATAACTGATAAAGCCATTTTTTACTTAACAAGACAGCAAAAAGTAGCGCCTGACAAACCGTTTTTCTTGTACTTCTCGCCCGGAGCTACTCATGCACCACACCAGGTAAGTCATGAATGGAGCGATCTGTACAAAGGCAAATTTGATGAAGGCTGGGACGTATTCAGGCAGCGGGTTTTTGAAAACCAGAAAAAACTGGGCATCATACCAGCTAATACCGTTTTGCCTGAGCGCAACCCAAACATAAAGGCCTGGAACA
>JAFAKI010000286.1 GCA_019235595.1 Mucilaginibacter sp.
CGGCAAACTGGTCGCGGATAAACTTCAGATTATCCCATATCGGCGCCATGTATGGGTCTACTTTCGATTTAACATCACCTGGTAAAAAACCTATATCCTTATTGCTGAGCGGGACAATCGGACGTGTCACATAGATCTGCCTGTAAAACTTACGTTGTTCTAAAGCGCCAGCGAGGGCTAACAAGGTTTTCCCTGTTCCGGCATTACCCTGTATAGTAACCAGTTTAATATCAGGATGCAGCAACGCATGTATCGCATAAGCTTGTTCAAGGTTTTTAGGTTGTATGTTGAATACAGGCTGTTCTGATATTTTTTCCAACACCCCTGTTTGGCTATTATAAAACCCTGACACCTTTTGCTTTTTACCACTGAAACTATAAAAGTGGTTGTTTTTGGCAGGCAGTATGCTCAGATCATTACCAGATAACACGCCGGCCTTGGATAATTCACTAATCGTTTTATCTGCAACTTTATTTAAGATAGTTTCGCCTGTATAAAGCTCTTCCAGGTTTTTGATCTTACCGGTTTCATAATCCTCTGCATGAATATTAAGTGCTTTGGCCTTCAGTCGCAAACAAATGTCCTTTGATACCAGGATCACCTTTTTATCGGGATATTCCTCCTGTAAACCAAGCGCAGCATTCAATATCCGATGGTCAATCTTATCACTTCCAAAAACTACCTCAGCATCAGCCGTGGCATTTTTTACATCCATCACCACCTTAAAGCTGCCTTTTTCCTTGCCTTTAAGTGGTATCCATTTGTTCAATAGGTTTTTGCGGGAAATATCATCCATCAACCTTATAAAGCTGCGGGCTTCGAAGTTACGGGTATCATTCCCGCTTTTCATGTTATCTAATTCCTCCAATACCTGAATGGGCAGGGCAACATCATGTTCCTGAAAGTTCTCAAAGGCGTTGTGATCGTAGAGGATAACCGAGGTATCTAATACAAATATCTTTTCTTTCCCGTTTGCTTTAGTGCCAGACATAGGCCCTAAATTTACTACTTTTTGACCGGGTTGAAATGTTGTAAGGTTGAAAAGTTGAAAGGTTTAAGGATTGTGGGGGAAATCACTAAATCATAATGATCAACGGTCTAAAATTGAAAACGGAAGCACACTCTTGCGAATGACTTCCGTTCCCTGACTTCTGCCCAACCGTAGTTGAACCGAAGCACCAAGTTTTGTGTAAATTGATCGATCTGCTCTTGTCTCAGTTCTTTCGAACTTTGACTGTTTGCTTCTCATTGTTCCCTTTTGCGTTACTCCGTAAAATATCGCAAAGTTTCCAATACCTCTTAGCGTTTTCCGTTTTCTGTGACTTTCGCCATTTTGGTTTCCTTTCGCTTTTTTGCAACGCCCCAGTTTCTCCAGACTTGCGTCTTTTGCCTTTTTGCGTTACTCCAGGCACTTTCTTTGATCTTTAGCTCTTCCGAAGATTCGCCCGATTCATTTTCTGTTTTCCTGTCAAGGTTATCAAAGTACGTCGTTCTTGATGTTATCTAAGGTAGTATCTAAATGAACATTTGTCAAGCACTTTTTCATTTTTTTTATGAACAGGTTCTTAACAATTTTGTCGCCTTTTCTTAACAATAAATTAGTCTCAATCTATAGCCTGTTGCTACTTTTCCGATCAATAATTTTGTTATTGTTAACAGTTTATTTATTAACAAAAATTGGGGCCGTGAGATATTACTTCAACGAAAAAAAATCCCAGAATAAGAAATATATCGAAATTCCTTTATTTGAGCGCGCTAATTTCATGCAAAAAATCAGAGACATTGCTCATCAGTTTGGTAAAAAGTGTGATGATTTTTATTCGGTATGCCTCCTGATTTTTATGATCACTCGTTTTGAAACCGGTGTATTGCTACCTGCCGCAACGCTACTGATTGGTACCAGTACATTAGTTTCGGGATAATAGGTGGCCGTATTTCGTTCAGGTATATTATAGGGAACAATTATAAATAGCCTGGCTACACGTGCAGCACCTCCGTCATAATTGTAAAGGTCTACTTTATCACCGCCTTGGAAGCCTCCAAGCGCAATATCTTTTGGGTTCATGAATATCACCCTGCGCTCGTTATGGATACCGCGATAGCGGTCTTCCAAACCATAGATCGTAGTATTAAATTGATCGTGACTGCGGATAGACATCATGATATATTCATCATCTTCCAATTTTTCTTCAGGTAATTTGGTGACTGAAAAGGCAGCTTTATCACCATATTTTTCAGTTTTGAATTTTCCTTCGCGTGGGCCGTTGGGCAAATAAAACCCACCTGGTTGGCGTATTTTCTTATTGTAGTCCTCGCAGCCAGGAATAACCTGAGCAATCAGATCGCGGACATAGTCATAGTCCGATTCACATTTTCCCCAGTCCACCTTGGTTTTATTGCCAAATGTGGTTTTCGCCAACCGGCAAACAATCTGTGTTTCGCTCAAAAAATGATCAGATACAGGTTTTAGCACCCCTTTTGACGATTGTACCGCGCCCATAGAGTTTTCACAACTTACAATCTGCTCTACCCCATTTATAATATCCTTATCGCTTCGCGAATAGGTCGGAAGGATCAATGCCTCTTTTCCATGTACCAGATGACTACGATTCAGCTTGGTGGACACATGAACGGTAAGTTCAAGCTTTCGCAGACCCTCAGCGGTGTAGTTAGTATCCGGCGTTGCCGAAAGAAAGTTACCGCCCATTGCAAAAAGCACTTTGAGCTTACCTTCATTCATCGCTTTTATTGATTCTACCACATCGAGGCCATTTTCTTTAGGAGGATCAAAACCGAAAACTTCTTTTAGTTTTTGCGCAGTTTTACCATTCAGCTTTTCCCAGATTAGCATCGTGCGATTGCCCTGCACATTACTGTGCCCACGTACCGGGCATAATCCGGCACCTGGTTTACTGATACTACCTTTTAATAAAGTTAGGTTAACGATCTCTTTGATAGTATCCACGCCGTTTACATGCTGTGTAACCCCCATTGCCCAGCATATAATAATGCGGTGTTTGTTTTTTAGCATTTCTGCCGCCTCTCTTACATCCTCAAAGGGCACGCCGGATTGTTCTGCCAGCTTTACGGCATCCTGTTTTTCAAGATGCCGGATCAATTTATCGTAGCCGACGGTACTTTTATTTATAAAATCATGGTCAAATACTTTTCCGGGTTTTTCCTTTTCAGCATCCAATAGCAACTTCTCAATGGCCTTTAGCAAGGCCATATCACCGTTTATTTTTACCTGGAGGTATAGGTCGGCCAGCTTTACACTGATCCCTAAAACACCTTTAACTTTTTGTGGATCTTTAAAAGCTGTTAGCCCGGCTTCGTGCAAGGGGTTGATCGCGATAATTTTAGCGCCGTTTTTCTTCGCTTTTTCAAGAGCCGATAACATTCTGGGATGATTGGTGCCTGGATTTTGCCCCATTATAATGATCACATCCGTTTCGTAAAAGTCATTTAAGGTTACAGTGCCTTTACCTATTCCAATCACTTCATTAAGCGCCGTCCCGCTGGACTCGTGGCACATATTTGAGCAATCGGGCATATTGTTGGTGCCAAACTCGCGGACAAACAGCTGATACATAAACGATGCCTCGTTGCTTGTGCGTCCCGATGTGTAAAACGCAGCCTCGTTTGGCGAATCGAGGCTATTGAGTTTAACCGCGATTTTTTTAAAAGCATCATCCCAGGTAATTACTTGGTAGTGCGTTGCTCCTTCAGGTAAGTACATAGGTTGAGCTATTCTGCCCTTCTTCCCTATTTCATAGTCATTCAGTAGAGCCAGATCAACTACTGAATTTTGAGTAAAAAACTCTTTCGTTAGTTTTTTTGTGGTCGCTTCTTCGGCCAGGGCCTTTGCGCCATTTTCGCAATATTCTGCTATCGGTGACCGGTCATCATCCGGATCGGGCCAGGCACAGCTCGAACAATCAAAACCGCCTTTCTGGTTCATTTTTAAAGATGCGCCCATACCTCTTAATAAACCGGTTTCCTGGACGAGATCTTTAAATGCTTCATAAACCGCCGGCATGCCCGCGGCCCATTCTTTAGGCTCGGTTACTTCCAGGTTTAACAATTCTTCAGGGTTCTCGGCTGATGGTTGTTCAACTTTCTTATTCATTTCAATTTCTCAGCTAAGGGATTAGGGTAATTATCACTCTGATCCTCGTCAACATTATCCAGGCAGGTAAAGTCTTTTTCTACTACTAACAACAAATCGCCCTGTTTACCTTCAAAACCTACCCTGTCCGTTTT
>JAFAKI010000116.1 GCA_019235595.1 Mucilaginibacter sp.
CCAAGCGCTATTCACCCGCAAACTTTGCTAGCCTATCAGATGAACGATGAACTGTTAAACGGTCAGCATGGACAACCATTAAGGCTAATTATCCCGGTAAAATATGGCATCAAAAATCTGAAGCGAATCGGAACTATCACCTTCAGCAATAGCCGTCCGCGTGATTATTGGGCTGAGCAAGGGTATGATTATTATTCGGGGTTGTAACCAAAAAATATAATGTGGAATGGGATGTGCGATTCCTTCCTCGGGGAAGGTGTAGGAAGGGGTTTCTGCTACTTTGCACTCGATAAATCCCTCCCTGCCAATTCACATGCCCGTCGCACCCCTCCCCAAGGAGGGAATTGATATAATCATTTAAAAGTTTTACACATAAAATTAGCATTTTGCAATAAATTCCTTTGCCAAATGTCTCTTAGCTTTACAATCCGCCCAATAACCCGAGAAGATTATAATCAATGGCTTCCCTTATGGGATGGCTATAATGCTTTTTATGACCGTTCCGGGCCAACAGCCCTGCCGGAAGAAATTACTTTGATGACTTGGAGCCGCTTTTTTGATGGCTATGAACCGGTGCACGCAATGGTTGCAGAAAGCGAAGGGAAACTGATCGGTTTAACGCATTACATTTTTCACAGGACAACGATCGCTATCGGACCGAATTGTTATTTACAGGATCTATTTACAACCGAATCAGCACGCGGAAAAGGAGTAGCAAGAGCTTTGATCAACGCAGTCTACGAGCAAGCCCGGCTGGCTGGTTCACCACGTGTATATTGGCAAACACACGAAACCAATTCGACCGCTATGGCACTTTACGATAAAGTTGCAGAGAAATCCGGCTTTGTGGTTTATCGCAAAAACATTTGATTGTTGGTTTCTTTACCAACACTTTCAGCCAAAAAAATTTCGCATATTGCAGTAGATGCCTGCTGCAAAACTACCTTTGAGCAAACAGATAGCCTATGCCTGCGGAATGGTAGGCTGGAGCATCATGACGAACACCATCATCGTCATGTTGCCCTACTTTTATCTTCCTCCATCAAACGCCGGGTTGGTGCCGCTTGTATCGCAGTTTTTGCTTTTCGGGGTAGTGAACATACTCTCCGTCATAGCCGCTTCGGGGCGTTTTATTGATGCTATATTCGACCCTTTTATAGCTTCGCTCAGCGATAAAAGCAAAAATCCCAAAGGCAGGCGCATCCCGTTTATGAAATGGGCCATTTTACCGGCCATCCTATTCTGCGGCCTAACGTTTTGCCCGCTCGAAATGAAACAGAGCAGCACCAATGCTGCATGGCTAGCCATTACCATGACTTTATTCTTCATGAGCGTAACCGCCTATGTCATCCCTTACAATGCTTTACTTCCCGAATTAACTGAAACTGCCGAAGAAAAAGTAAGACTGTCTTCATTTCAGCAGGCGGGTTTTGTATTGGGTATCATTATCGCCGCATCGGTAAATAATTATGCGGATGCGGTAGAATATTTTTTTCATATCACCAATCGCGATCAGTCTGTCCAATACACCATTTGGGGTTTAGCTGCAGTCGCAGGTATAATAATGCTGATACCTGTTTTTGCTATCGATGAAAAGAAATATTCCGTCAGTAAGCCTTCTCATCTGCCAATTTTAAAGGCAATCAACAAAACCTTCAGCAACGAAAATTTTAAATACTACCTCATTTCTGATTTTTCATTTTACATGTCGTTGAGTGTCATATCAAGCGGTATGCTTTACTTCGTTACAGTACTGCTCGGCCTGCCTGCGTCCATCGGCGGGGCATTAATGGGCTCCATGGTTGTTCTGTCGCTCGGTTTTTACCCACTTATCAATTATTTGTCAAAGAGTATAGGTAAAAAGCCCCTGGTATTATTTGCGTTTGCCTTACAGAGCCTGATATTTATTGCGATGTATTTTTTGGGGAAGTTTCCTCTGTCTCCTTATCTGCAAGCTTATGTATTGGTACTTTGCACTTCATTTCCTTTGGCAGCTTTAGGCATTCTACCCAATGCTATTTTAGCCGAAATAGCCCAGCATGATGCCGAAGAAACAGGTGAAAACCGGGAAGGAATGTTCTTCGCCGTAAAATACTTGTTTGTTAAAATGGGGCAAACGCTTGGCATTGCCGCCTTTGCTTTTCTCACAGTTTATGGTAAAGATCCTGGGAATGATCAAGGCCTGCGACTGAGTTGCGTTTGCGGGTTTATACTATGCTTTACAGCCTTTGCTTTCTTCAGCAGATTTAAGGAAAACAGAAGTTGATTTTGTTGATTGAGTGAGTGGTTGATTAAGTTTTAACCTAATCAACTCATTCAACCTAATCCAACTCAATCAACCAGTGTAACTAAACCTTCCTCAATTTAATGATCTTCAAAACATGCATCAGTTTGATGATCGGGTAAGATGGGTCAAACTCAAACCAACGTTTGGCGAAATTGGCGTCGTTTGGTCTTTTGTGATGATTATTCTGGAACAGTTCACCCATCATCAGGAAATCAAACGGCAGGGTGTTTTTGCTATGGTCGTGATTCTCAAAATTGGAGTAGCCATATTTATGCCCGCACCAGTTAACAATAGCGCCGTGTATTGGTCCCATCAGGTAATGTATAGGCAACAGCAGGTACATCCACCAATGCGTGGCGTAAACTATATAAAATATGGTGTACAATACCCCGAAAGAAAGACGTGTAACCCATTTGTCGCCAATGTTGTCGATAAAACCCCAGCTAGGGTAACGGTCGCGGAACTGTGGTTCGGGTTCTGTTTTATATCTCTGATAATCAAGATAAATCCTTTTGGTTTTCATCATCAGGCCGAATACATCCTTTATAAAATGTGGCGAATGCGGGTCTTTTTCGGTATCGCTGTAGGCGTGATGCATCCGGTGCATAATAGCATAAGCGCGCGGGTTCAGGAATGACGACCCCTGAAATATAAACGTGCAGAAATAAAATGTTTTCTCCCAGAATGGGTTCATCTTAAACATTTTGTGCGAGGCATACCTGTGCTGAAAAAAAGTCTGGAAAAACAACGACAGAAACCAGTGGCATAGAAAAAAGACTAAGATGATCATGAGAATTTTTTATAAAGAGCTCAAAATGGAGCGTGCAAGTTTATACTTAAATTTCGACAATTTTTAACAATTTGATGCAAAAAAAAGAGCTCTGCATTTTTAGCAGAGCTCTTTTTATTTTATGCAAATTTCTTAGAAAGGAAGATCATCCTCGTCAGGTGCTGAGCTGATATCAACCTGTGGCGCGTATTCTGGTACGGTATTATTGTTAGCGCCGCTCAATACGTTCACCTTCCATAACTGTAATGAATTAAAATAGGTTTTTTTACCAGTTTTGTCAGTCCACGGACGGCCTTTCAGGTTAAAGAAAACCTCTATATCGTCGCCCACACGGAGGTTATCCAGTAGGTTGCAACGGTCCTGTATAGCTTCAAATTTTAAATATTCAGGATACTGAGGGTTTTCTATGTATTCAACAATCAGTTCTCTTTTCTTCAATGACTCAGTTACCTGGGCGGTAGGTGATACTTCGTGTACTTTACCCTTAATTTCCATATCTTCTTAAAAATTAAAATGTAAAGTTAATGGTTCAGAAACAAAATCACGGGTATTTAATTCATAAATTCGCCAACTTATTATGCAAGTTTTCCACACCGAGAATAAAATCATTGTAACCTGCAACAAAAGGTTATCCCCCTACCTGCAAAACGAGATAGAGGCCCTTGGCTTTGCCCCGGTGCGCGTTTTCCAAACCGGTGTCGAGCTGAAAGGGACTGTGAATGACTGCATTGCGCTAAACCTTAATTTGCGTTGTGCCAGTCAGGTTTTGTACTTGCTCAAGAGCTTTACCGCTGCTAATCCGCAGCAATTATACGAGCAACTGGTAGCGATAGAATGGGAAAAACTGATTGATTTTACCGGGTATTTCTCGGTCACTTCAAATGTTAATAACGAACACATCACCACCCCGCTTTTTGCAAATGTGAAGGTTAAAGATGCCATTGTTGACAGGATAAAAGACAAAAAAGGCATCCGGCCAAATTCTGGTCCCGAACAAAACAAAACAGTCGTGCACCTGTACTGGCAGGATGATAAAGCCGAGGTTTTCCTGGATACATCAGGCGAGACTTTAGCAAAACATAGCTATAGGAAAATTCCCGGAAAAGCGCCTATGCTGGAGGCTTTGGCAGCGTCGACCATTATGGCTACGCATTGGGATAAAAACAGTACTTTTATTAATCCGATGTGTGGTTCGGGTACTTTGGCTATTGAGGCTGCATTATTAGCTACGGACAAAAGCCCTGGTTTTTTCCGCATGAACTACGGCTTTATGCATATCACGGGCTATGAGGAAGAAGTTTTTTTTACCGAGCGCCGTAAATTGAAGGACAAAGCAAGGAAAACGCTCAACTTCAAAATTATCGCTACCGACCTGTCTGCTGATGCAGTTGATATCGCCCAAAAAAATGCAAAAACTGCAGGTGTAGAACATTTGATAGATTTTAGCGTTTGTGATTTTGCGGACACGATTGTACCGGAGGAGCCAGGCGTAATTATGTTCAACCCGGAGTACGGCGAGCGTTTAGGGACGCACACCAAACTGGAAGCGACATACAAGCGTATGGGCGATTTTATGAAGCAAAAGTGCCTGGGTTACCGCGGTTATATTTTTACAGGCAACCCCGACCTGGCTAAAAGGATCGGACTAAAGGCCAACCGCCGCATCGAATTTTATAATGGCAAACTCGACTGCCGCCTGTTGGAATATGAGTTGTACGAGGGCAGTAAAAGGGAGCCGAAGGATGTTTAGATAATATCGAACAATGAATGTTGAATAATGAACGTCGAAGTATATTTACTTCGAAATTTTACATTCGAAATTCGATATTCATTATTTAAAATACATGAAGAAGATTTTATTACTAGCCGTCACCCTGATTATTTCAAGTTATTGTATTGCCCAGCAGCAACTGGCCTTTCCATTTCAGGGTGGCAGCGCTGCCATGACGCAGTTTTTTAAGGATAGCATCACCGTATCGCCCGAGATCATTAAAAGCAAAGCAAACGGAACTGTAGTATTTAAATTTTCCGCTGATCAAAAAGGTACGATTCAAAAACTGGTGATCTATTATGCTGACGACGCCATTTTAGCACCACCACTTATTGAAGCGTTAAAAAAATCGAACCACCATTGGGTGGTACCTGATAATGAAAAAACGCACGATTTTATACTTTCATTTGCCGTTAGTTTCAATCCGCCTGCGGCAACTACCCCATCACCGCAAAAAGGGGTGTATAATTTTTACCTGAAGAAGAAACCTATCCTATCAACCAACCAGGTGCCATTGGATAATGTGACTTTGTTGCCGGCAGTGCAGGTGAAATATAGCATTGATTAAAAAAAGAAACAAGATACAAGAATCAAGAACCAAGATTGTTTAGTTTTCTATCTTGATTCCTGGCTCTTGATTCTTGACTCTATTCCGGATATTTGGTGCTTAACCCCAAAAACATGCAACACACCCTGATCGTTGAAAAAACCCGTGATTTCGTACGCAAAACTTTGGAAAATGCCGAAGGCGGGCACGATTGGTGGCATATTCACCGGGTATGGCTTAACGCACATCGCATTGCTGAAGACGAAGAAGCCGATATGCTGGTAGTGGAACTGGCAGCTCTGCTACATGACATTGCCGACAGCAAGTTTCATAATGGGGATGAAGAGATCGGGCCAAAAACGGCAGGCCGGTTCCTGCGCGAATTAAATGTTGACGAAGTAGTTATCGATCACGTGCAACAAATCATACGCAATATCTCTTTTAAATCAGGTTTTGATCAGAAAACATTTCACTCTAAAGAACTGGATATTGTCCAGGATGCTGACCGTCTGGATGCAATCGGCGCTATAGGTATTGCCCGGGCCTTCAGTTATGGTGGGTTTAAAGGCCGGGAGATATTCAACCCTGAAGTTGAGCCTAATCTCAACATGACTAAAGAACAGTACAAAAATTCAACGGCGCCTAGTATCAATCACTTTTACGAAAAGCTTCTGTTACTAAAAGATAAAATGAATACCCAAACCGGCAAAAAAATGGCTGAACAACGGCATCAGTTTATGGAACAATATCTGCAGCAGTTTTTTGACGAAGCCGGAACATACAGTAGGAGTATGTTTTAGCTCCTGTTGGACGAAAACTGACCGCTAAAGCATCGTTTTATCCTTTCTTTGTCCCTAAAAATATCGGGTCAGAATGGTTTCTGTTTATTTTGAATAAATTTTAGACTAATCTAAAAAAATAATTAGATTTGACTAATCTATTAACCAATCGAGATACTTAACATTATCTTAAAATTGAAAATATATTTTCGCTTATACGCATGAAAAAACTCATACTTATCCGCTTATTTTTAATTGTTATTACCGGCTCTTCCTTTGCACAGGATACGGTAAAACAGCAGAAATTTAATTTTCATTTCCAGCAAACTATAATTACTCAGTATAAACCAGCATTCAAAGCTAAATATACCGGCCAAAACAGTTTGCTTACCAAAGAAGAGACACAGAGTTCAATTACCACCACTCTTTTTGCAGCTACCCGTTTATGGAAGGGTGCAGAGGCATACTTCAACCCGGAGCTATCGGGAGGCGCCGGATTGAGCCAAACACTGGGTGTCGCAGGTTTTCCAAATGGTGAAACTTATAGAGTGGGCGGCGTGCAAAACAAGATATATATCGGTCGACTGTATTTTAAACAGAATTTTGAATGGGGAAAGGAAAGGGACACCATCGACGATGATAATAATCAACTGGCAGGCACCAAAAGTAAGCGTTATTTTTCCTTTGCTATCGGCAAGTTTGGGATGTCTGATTTCTTCGATGGCAATAACTTCAGCCACGATCCGCGCGAACAGTTTATGAATTGGGCGTTGATGGACAATGCGGCCTGGGATTACCCTGCAAATACGCGCGGCTATGTTTTGGGAAGTGTTGCCGAACTGGGCCAACCTAAATGGACACTTCGGTTTGCATTTACCATGGTGGTCACCCAGGCCAACTCTTCGACCTGGGATACTAAGATAGGCAAAGCCAATACGGAGACAATAGAATATGAAAGGCGTTATACCATCCATGGACAGGCAGGAACCATGAGAATATTAACCTTCCTCAACAATGGAAAATACGGCGATTACCGGTTGGCCATTGCCCAGAATCCAACGGCTCCTAACGTTGACAGTACACTTCATTATGGCAGGCACAAATATGGATTTGGTATCAACATGGATCAATATATCAACAAAGACTTCGGTGTGTTTGCCAAAGCAAGCTATAACGATGGGCATACCGAAACCTGGTTCTTTACAGAAATTGATCGTTCGCTCACTTTTGGTGGTGTGCTTAAAGGCACTTTCTGGCATCGGAAAAATGACGAGCTTGGTCTTGGATTTATTGCTAACGCCTTATCATCTGATCACAGGGCTTACCTGGCAGCAGGTGGTTATGGCTTCATCATCGGCGATGGCCGGCTTACACGCTATGAACCGGAGCTGATCGCAGAATTATATTATAAGATCAACCCTTTTCATCAAAAATTCTGGTTAACACCGGATTATCAGTTCATCCTGCATCCGGCTTATAATGCTGATCGCGGGCCGGTTAATGTGTTTGGCGTAAGGGCGCATGTGGAATTTTAGAAGCCACGGTTGTTTTGGTAAAAACGAAGAACAGATCGATAGTTATCATCCTCGTCACCACGAACAAGGGATAGTTTAATTTCGATCGGACTGGGTTTCCAATTTCTTGTTAACCACCGACATTTTCTTATAATAGGATTTTTTATAGCTTTAAATAGGCCTCCGGATCACGAAGTTTTATAGTGACATAATATGCCCGAATAGAACCAACATCCTTGTAACCTTTATGAGTCATATAGACATCAGCAACATCCAACCATCTAATTATATCACTGCTTGCGGTAATAACCACACTTTCGTTGGTTAGAACAACGGCTAGCCTTTGGATCAATATAAAATAACCGATGCGAAGACTTCTTGCCATATATATCGAAAAACCAACTGCAAAAATTAAAGCAATAGGGTTGTGAATAATAATGAACAAATAATCATCACTTGAAAACAAATAATAAGCAGCTAGTAAATAGAAAAAGCAATAAGTAAGCTGTAATGGAATAAATGGAAGTTCTTCTCTCTCCATAGAATAAGGCTTCGAAATATCTAAGATAAAAATATTAGCCTACATATTATTATGTTTGAAACCTCGTTAATAACATTATGAAAAAATACCCGGCTACCTTAGTCTTATTACTCATATTAGGCTCCATTGCTTTTGCACAAATAACCAAACATACGGTTACCAAATCATCGGTTACTTTCCAGATAAAAAATCTCGGTATTAATGTTGGAGGCAGCTTTAACGGCCTTAAGGCGGATATCAATTTTGACCCTGACCATTTGGACGCTAGTAGTATTGAGGCATCGGTTCAGGCCAATACAGTGAATACTGATAACGACACGCGCGACGAACATTTAAAAAGCGATAGCTATTTTGATGCCGGAAAATATCCGGAGATCAAAATGAAGTCGGTTTCATTTAAGCATAACAGCGGCAGTAACTACACCGGCACGTTTAACCTTACTATTAAAGGTAAAACCAACCAGGTGCAGGTTCCCTTTACTTATACCGAAAATACTGGCGATGGAGAATTTAAAGGCACCCTGAAGATAAAGCGTTCCGATTATGGCGTTGGTGGCAAAAGCCTGGTGATGGCAAACGATGTAACCATTTCAATAGAAGTGACTACCAGCAAATAATTAATCATAATTTAACGTCAACTTAGGGTTATAAAAAGTGTGTAATAACATACAAGTTGTAACTTTACTTGTATGAAATTGCGTGTACTTGTCTTTATAAATGCGCTGGCGGTTGCTATCACCGTTTCTGCAGTCAATTATTACTTTAAACACAGCTGGTATGATGTGGCTGTTACCTTCGGCCTAACCCTCACTATTAGCTTTGTCACTTTCTACATATTGCTCGAAAAGTATATCTACTCTAAGATCAAGATCATCTATAAATTGATCCACAATCTGAAATTGGGCCGCGATTTGCGTGATGCTTTAGGCGAACATGTAAGCGCCGACCCTATCAACGACGTGGAACACGAAGTTCAGGAATGGGCCCGCCAGAAAAAAACCGAAATAGACGAGTTACGCAAACAGGAAAAATTCAGGCGCGATTTTTTATCGAATATCTCACACGAATTTAAGACTCCATTGTTTGCCATACAGGGTTATATTGATGCCATTATGGATGACGATTTTGAAGATACCGATATGGCCAAGCAATTCCTGGACAAGGCATCAAAAAATGTGGACCGATTGAGCTACCTGATCAAAGATCTCGACGAAATATCTAAACTGGAAACCGGCGAGATACCGATCAATTACACCAAATTCAAGATAAACGACCTAATCAAGGAGGTGTTTGAGTCGCTTGAGCTAAAAGCAAAAGAGCATAAGATCAAATTGGTGTTTAAACAAAAATATGATGAGCCGATACTTGTAAGTGCCGACAGGGAGAAGATAAGACAGGTGCTGGTCAACCTGATCGACAACTCATTTAAGTACGGTAAGGAAGACGGCAGCACATCGGTGAGCTTATTTGAACTTCACGACCAGGTATTGGTAGAGGTAACCGACGATGGCATCGGTATCGAAGAAAAATATCTGCCACGTTTGTTTGAACGTTTCTTCCGTACGGATACCAGCCGTTCAAGGCAGATAGGAGGTTCGGGATTGGGACTTGCAATTGTAAAGCATATCATCGAGGCACATGACCAAACGATTAACGTAAGAAGTACAGATGGTTTGGGATCGACCTTTGGTTTTACCCTGCAAAAGTCGAAACAGGCGCTTCCATTCCCGGTAATTTCAGCATTAAACAGTTAACATTATATTAACATTGCAAACATTACCTTTGCAAAAATTTAACACAACTAGTCTATAAGACGCTAATAAATATAAAATGTCACTAAATAGTATCTTCCAATATTTCGTTCCGAAAGACAAAAAAATATTCTTCCCACTATTTGAGCAGGCCGCAAATAATGTTGTAAACATGTCTAAACTTCTTGTCGAAGCTGTCAATTCAGATGATTCAGTGAACCGGGAAGATCTTTTTAAGCAAATTGAAAAATTAGAGAATAAAGGCGACGAGCTAACCCATCAGATTTACCTGGAGTTGGGTAAAAATTTCATCACTCCTTTTGATCGGGAGGATATCCATGCATTGGCTACTGCTATTGATGATGTGGCGGATTTTATACAAGGATCTGCTAATCGTATGAGCCTGTACCAGATTGACGATTATAACGATCACATCCGTAAACTATGCGAATTGATTTTACAGGCGTCGCTAGACCTGGAAAAAGCCGTTCGTGAACTGAAGGACCTGAAAAACGTAAGGAACATAGCTGATTCCTGCATCAGGATAAACAGTGTGGAAAATCAGGCTGATTATGTTTTTGACCGCGCTGTGGCCGACTTGTTCCTTTATGAAACCGATGCTATCCGACTAATAAAATATAAAGAAATTTTAGCAGCGTTAGAAACCGCGACTGACCGTTGCGAAGATGCAGCCAACGTAATGGAGTCAATTTTAGTTAAAAACGCCTAAATTAGCTGAATGGTAACCTCCTCACTCGTAGTAGTAATTTGCCTGGCGTTATTATTTGACTATACCAATGGCTTTCACGACGCAGCCAACTCCATTGCTACCATAGTTTCTACCAAAGTACTAACCCCGTTTCAGGCTGTTCTTTGGGCAGCTGCTTTTAACTTTATCGTATTTTTCTTTATAAAAGAGCATAAAGTAGCCAATACGGTATCCAAAATCGTAGTAGAGCACTTTGTAACCATACCCGTATTGCTCGCAGGCCTTATCGCAGCCATTAGCTGGAACCTGATTACCTGGTGGTTTGGTATCCCATCCAGCTCATCACACACCTTGATTGGCGGTTTTGCAGGCGCAGGCATAACCAATGCTTTATACCTGGGCTCATCAGCAGCAAGCGCTGTGAATATGGGATACATTCTAAAAATCATTGCTTACATCGTTCTGGCGCCTTTTATGGGGCTGGTGTTTGCCTATATTGTTACGATCATCGTACTGCATTTGAGCAAAAACTCAAGGCCGGCTACTGCCGAGAAATGGTTTAAAAGATTGCAATTACTGTCTTCTGCAGCATTGAGTTTTGCCCATGGCGGCAACGACGCTCAGAAAGTAATGGGTATCATCTATGTGGCGCTTATCGCAGGCAAAGTAGTTCCTTCGGGCGCACATATGCCCGATTGGGTTCCGCTGGCTTGTTACAGCGCTATTGCCCTGGGTACGCTTTCAGGTGGCTGGAAAATCGTAAAAACGATGGGCTCGCGTATTACCAAGATCACTCCGTTGGAAGGTGTGAGCGCCGAAACAGCAGGTGCGATCACCCTGTTTTTTACTGAACATTTTGGCATACCGGTTTCGACTACACATACCATAACCGGTTCTATTATCGGGGTTGGTTTAACCAAGCGTCTGTCAGCTGTTCGCTGGGGCTTGACCATCAATATCATCTGGGCGTGGATCATCACCATCCCTATTTCAGGGTTGATTGCTGCCGGAGTATTTGCCTTAATGCGGGTAATGGGTTAATTTTACGCCAAACGTTTAGTTAACTATTCCTATGAAAAGAGTATTTATTTTAATGCCTCTGCTAATTGTTGCCATAAGTTTAAGCAGTTTTGACACGTATAAACCTGCTTCAGAAACTGATGTATACCCGCAACTTGTTCCGTCTAATCTCGAGATAGGTAATGCCCTTAAGCAGGCCTTGCAGCTCGGAACAGCCAAGAGCGCTGATCAGTTGTCAGCCGTCAATGGTTTTTTTGGGAATGCAGCTGTCAAAATACTCTTCCCACCAGAAGCACAAAAGGTTGAAAAAACATTGCGCAGTATGGGTATGAACAAGCTATGCGACAACGTTATACTTTCGTTAAACCGCGCTGCCGAAGATGCAGCAAAGGATGCCAAACCTATATTTATTGATGCCATCAAAAAAATGAGCCTGCAGGATGTGTCGGGAATATTGCTTGGTCAGCAGGATGCTGCTACGCAATACTTTAAAAAGACAACCAGCACCGCGTTGGCAGTTAAATTTAAACCGACGATACAAGCAAGCCTCGACAAAGTAGGTGCCACTAAATATTATGGAACCGCTGCCGGAGAATATAATAAGTTACCATTTGTAAAGCACTTGAACCCGGATATTACTGACTACGCAACACAAAAAACTATCGACGGACTGTTTGTCGAGATTGCCCAGGAAGAATTAAAAATACGCCAAAATTTGCCGACGGCGCGGTCGACATCTTTGCTGCAAAAAGTGTTTTCTTTTGCTGACAGTAAAAAAGGGAATTAGCTAGTCCCTTATCCTTTATAGCGATGGGTTTCAAACCCATCGCTATAAAGGATAAACAGAATTCATTTTACTCTTGATCCGGTTTTAATATCTTTTAATTCATCGCTGAAACTTTTATCACGATGATGTATTTCTTGATTGTAGATATAATTTCGGACCTTCCATACATTATCCGGACTAACAGAAAACGCAGCAAAACCATCCTGCCAGGAGATGTATTTCTCGGGATTATCTTTAAAATGCTCCCACGAATTACCCTTAATTGTTTTTACAACATCGGCAATTGACTGGTCGGTTCTTAGTCTGACTAACAAATGAACGTGATCCTCTATCCCTCCAATACAATCGAGGTATATTTCAAAATCGCTTGCTATCACTTTAATGGCAGCAAAAACTTCACTTTTCAAATCGGGATTTAAAATCGCTTCACGGTTTTTAGTAGACCAAATCAGGTGTACCCATAGAGATGAAAAGCTTTGAGGCATAAGGTTTATTTAGAAGGCAATATAATAATTTTTATAGCGACGGGTTTGAAACCCATCGCTATAAAAATGACGAAATATCTCAATGAAACCTCACCGTAACAGTCACCTCTTTAGGCTTACCATCAGCATTACCCACCCAGGCCGGACCGCTGCTTATGAGTGAAATAGCCTTCTTATCGGCGTCATCGCTGAAGCTTTTAACTATTTTAAACTGGCTCAGGGTTCCATCTGCAGCAACGAAAAAGGATACCTTTACTTTTCCCGCTGTGCCATCAGATAACTGCGCGTTCTTTTTGATGTAGTCGTCAAAACTTTTCCAGCCATCACGTGGGTGGGCATCCTGATTTGATACATTGTTTTCATTTGGCTTAACCACAACTACTTCTCCTGGCGAGCCGCCGGCAGGCTCAAGGCTGATATGCATCGAGTCCTGATCTGCCTTTACTTTTTTGCCACTATAACCGATATAGTTAACCGAAAGCGTTTGGCCTTTCGACACATCCGGCAATACAAATTTGCCATTGGCATCCGTAACGGCGCCAAAATTACGGCCCACTACTTTTACCGTTGCACCGGTGATTGGCAACCCGTCGTTGCCCATTACCATACCCGAAATGGTCCGGCTGTCATCAGTATTCACATTTACACCGTCTGCTCTGCTTTTTAACAGGGTTTGGGTTGATGGTGGCAATTTCGGTTTAAATGGAGACGGGCTGTTTGCCTTTTTCTTAGATATATCACCAACAAGCATTTCGTTTGTCCCTACCGAATCCTTCCTGGAGCTTCGGTATGCTTCTTCGTACGCTTTATCGGAAGAAGTAGCCGGTGCGGCAACAACCGGCGGAGCTTTGTATTCGGCAACAACAGCTTGATCGGCATTAGCTACCGGTTCACCTACCGCTATTTGTTTAGGAGCTTGCTTTAAAGTTACATTGCGCTTTACCGGGGTTGTTTGCTTTTCGGCTTTCGGCTTGGCAACCTCTGTTTGAACAAGTCCTTTGTTTTTTTCTTGTACCAATGTGTCGGCAGTTGCGCCTGGGTTTGCAGCCGTAGGAGCTTCTTTCTTTTCTGGGATTATGTTCTGAGCAGTTACCCTCTTAGCTTCACTTTCGCTATTCCTGTTTGCAAAAAACCATACTGCTGCTCCCAAAACAACTACTATGGACGCTGCAGCAGATAATCGACCCCATGGAATAATTTTTCTTACTTTCTTTTCAGCACGTTGATGCAGGCGATCGGTCAATTCGGCCAGGTTAGCTTCCTGGTTGGTAGAGGCATGTTCGAATCCTTCCAGTGCATCGGCCAGGAAAGGATCATCCAGGGCGCGGCGTTCCAGCTCGTGCATAGCACGGGCATCGAGCTCCCCGTTAAGGTACTTTCTGATCTGAATTATGTCGTCCACTCTATCCACTGCTTCTCTCCAAACATATTTTCAGGTTACGCTTCCCGTTCTGGATGTAACTTTTCACGTCATTCAAAGTAAACCCGGTTATTTCGGCTATTTCTTTGTAGCATTTCTCTTTTAAATAAAACAGGTCGATGCTCTGCCTTTGAACTGTGGTCAGCTTTTCCATACATCGCTCCAAAGCCTTCATGGCCTCTTCTCTGTTGCTTTCTTCAGGATGCAGAAAGGGGATAAATTCCATAACCTCATCTAAAGAAATTTCTTCAACCCGCTTGCCGGCCCGCAATTTCATCAAACAATAATTCCGGCTAAGTACATATACCCAGCTTCTGAATTGTTTTATCTCGTGCTGTTTTACTTTTATAATTAGTTCTTCAAAAATACCCATTACGGCATCTTTGGCATCTTCTTCGTCTTTGAGGTATTTTAAGCAAACACCGTATATTAAAGGTACGTATTGTTCAAACAATTTACCCAACACGGCAACATCACCGCTGTCACGGTAATTATTCAGTTGCACTTCGTCGTCAGTATCGTTGGTCTTAACTGGTTTGCTAAAAAAGCTCATTTCAGGCAGGCAAAATAAAATTTTTCATTCGCTTATGGAAATATGATTGCTGCTGCATCTTATAAATAAAATTAGTGCAAACTAATTGATTTTGGATAAGCATTTGGGTATTGAGGTTACGACTCCGGCCGGGCCATCGGGAACGAGGAATATTAACTGATAATTAAGATGACTGCAGGCCGGAGTTATTTAATGCAAATCCACACACGTTAACCCAACCTAAACCTGTTTTTTTTTCGCAGGACCGGGTGAGAGCGGTCCTGCGTTCTTATTTTAATGTGGTATATTAGGGTTGATGGATGAGATAAAAGCCGATGTTCAGGGTATAAGAATGATCAAGAAGAATGGGAAGCCTCAACTTGTTCTTATAGCATTAAATGAATTATGGGCTGATATTTTGCGGCACACTTTGGGTAAAGCAGTCTATCTGAAATATTTGTACGATGGCAACGACATTACATTCTACCTGGTATTTGACCTGCCTGATATTAATAAGACATTTAAAGTGCAGGTAAACGCAACTCCAGAAACACGAAAGTGGTTAAACCTGATCGACAATCACAAGGTGACTTCGATCCGGACTGCCTATCGCGATGGCAAAGGTGGTACAGTTCTTTATGGTGATCCGGTTTCTATTACTTTGTAAATTCCGTCAGTGCCTTTTCTATACGGCTGATCGTTTCCTGCTTACCTAATAAAGCGGCGATATTAAACACGTGCGGACCAAATTTGCCACCAACCAGCATAATGCGGAAAGGCAGCATCAGTTCGCCTGCTTTGATTCCTTTTTCTTCGGCTAAAGTTTTAAAGGCTTGTTCCAGATATGCCGCTACTATATCTTTTGTATTGGCGAGTAAGTCAATAAACGAAGAAAAAAATGCTGTTTTGGCTTCGGTCCATTTCGGCTTTACCGCATTCAGATCATATTCCTTAGGCTGCTCAAAAAAGTAAGATGACTGCTGATAAAAATCAGGCAGTAACGTACACCGCTCTTTTACAAGATCAATCACTGTAAGTAAAAAATACTCATCTTGTATGGTAACCCCCTTATCTTCTAAGATTTTTTTGACATCTGACTTCAGCCTTCCGCTATCCGACCTCTTTATCCACTCTGCATTGAACCATTTTGCTTTTTCAAAATCGAATTTCGCGCCTGCTTTATTTACTCTTTCGATGGAGAATTTTTCAACCAGTTCATCCAGAGTGAATATCTCGTTATCAGTACCATCGTTCCAGCCCAGCATTACCAAAAGGTTTAAAAAGGCTTCGGGTAAAAAGCCAAGCTCGCGAAAGCCTGGGGTTAGCTCGCCGGTCTTCTCGTCAAACCAGTTCATGGCATATACCGGGAACCCTAATCTGGCGCCATCGCGCTTACTCAATTTACCATGACCATCGGGCTTTAATATTAATGGCAAATGCGCCCATTGCGGCATATCTGCTTTCCATCCCAAATACTCCCAAAGCAACAAATGGACTGGCGCCGATGGCAACCACTCTTCACCACGGAAGGCATGGGTTATTTTCATCAGGTAATCGTCAACCACTACCGCCAGGTGATAAGTTGGCATACCATCCGCTTTTAGCAAAACTTTGTCATCACTTTGGCTGGTGTCGAAACTTACGTGCCCGCGAATCATGTCTTCGAAATGGATATGCTCATCTTCAGGCATTTTTATGCGGATTACATGCGGCTCGCCGGCATCTATCAATTGCTGAACCTGGTGCAGCGGCATAGACAATGAATTACGCAGCGTGTCCCTGTAAGCATGACCATATTGAAAGTTGGGTATTTCGCGGCGATTGCGTTCCAGTTCTTCCGGCGTATCAAAAGCATAATAAGCATGGCCCTGGCCAACCAAACGCTCGGCATATTCGCGGTAAATAGATTTACGTTCACTTTGGCGATAAGGTGCATAATGCCCGCCCGCTACGGGGCTTTCGTCAGGAGTAAGTCCGCACCATTCCAGGCATTCCAAAATATATTCCTCTGCGCCATTTACATAACGGCTCTGATCAGTATCCTCGATACGAAGCACGAAATCACCCTTATGCTTTTTGGCGAAAAGATAGTTGAACAATACCGTGCGCACACCGCCAAGGTGAAGTCCACCGGTTGGGCTGGGGGCAAATCTTACTCTTACTTTTTTGTCTGACATTGTGGGGCAAAGATAGATGTTTTAGTTGGGAAGTCGGAAAGTCCGCATAAGTCCGAAAGATTCACTGATGTTACTTTACGTTCAGCTAACTCTTCTTCTTTCCGACTTGCGGACTTATACGGACTTTCCGACTAATTGTGTAATTTGGGCGTGATTTCCGCGTTCCGTATACAGTTGTTCTTACCGACTTTCGGTCTTCCGGACTTCCCGACTAAAAAATGAACCCATACCAACAGAGAAAACGCTGGAAATATTCGTTACTGGCCTTTGCAGTAGTTATTGCCAGCGGCTCATTATTCTATACGGGTTACCTGGTTCGAAGCATCAAAAAAGCGGAGCGTACCCGCGCCGAAATATGGGCTTTAAGTATCAAGCAGATCACTTCATCAGACGATAATGACTTTCTGAATTATGTGTTCACTGTTCGTGATAGTCTGACGGTGCCGGCGGTTATTGTTGACGACAAGGGTGAATTCATCACAACAAAGGGTTTGGATCCTAACAAAACCTACATCAAAATGCCTGATGTACCCGGCGTACAAGCCAAATCCAAAAAAACATATGATCCGGAATATTTTTCGGCTGTGTTGAAAACCATGAAGGCCCAGCATGAGCCTATCCGCCTCAAAGTTTTTGGCGCCAACTGGTACGTTTATTATGAAGATTCATTTGTGCTCACCCAATTAAAGGTTTTCCCATATATACAATTGTCGGTTATTGCCATATTCCTGCTGGTTGCTTACACCGCGTTCAACACCTCGCGCAAATCGGAACAAAACCAGGTTTGGGTGGGGCTTGCCAAAGAAACGGCACACCAGTTGGGCACGCCGATATCATCATTAATGGCCTGGGTTGAGTTGATGAAGGAAAAATTTAATGCCGAAGATGATCCGCTGATAGCGGAGATGGAAAACGATATTAAACGACTGGAAATAGTGGCCGACAGGTTTTCAAAGATCGGCTCGAAACCGGTGATGGAGGAATATTCTGTTTATGACGTGATCAAAGATTTTGTAGATTATTTTAAGATCCGCGTAAGCAACAAGATCAATTTTGAGATTCATGGCAACCCTTATTTGCGTGCCGGGCTAAACATACCTTTGTTCGACTGGGTATTAGAAAACCTGCTAAAAAACGCCGTAAATGCTATCGAAAACACAGGGAGCATTAAGGTGGAGATATCCGGCAGCAAAACGAAAAGGCAGGTTTATATTGACATTACCGATACCGGAAAAGGCATACCGCGCTCCAAGTTCGATACCGTTTTTCAGCCCGGATATACCACACGGAAAAGGGGTTGGGGGCTGGGTCTTTCTCTAGCCAAACGTATGGTGGAGAACTACCACGATGGACAGATATTTGTAAAAGACTCAGAAGTAGGCAAAGGCACTACTTTCCGCATAGTACTAAAAAGCTTAACACATGATACACAGACCACAGTCTAATGAATACCCGGCGTTTGCGCAGGCTTACGTCGATTCCGTTCCCGATGAAAATGTTTTAGAATTATTAGAAGTCGGCAAACAGGTCACCTATGATCTGTTCCGCAACCTTAGCGAAGAGCAAGCCATGCATGCGTATGCCGAAGGTAAGTGGACGCTGAAACAAGTTCTGGGCCATATGATAGATACCGAACGTACTTTTGCTTACCGTTCGCTTTGTTTCTCGAGAAACAATATCGAACTGCCAGGCTTTGATCAGGATATTTACGTTAACAATACCGATTTTAACGGCCGTACTATACAAAGTCTTGCCGACGAGTATAAGGCAACCCGCGAATCGAATATGTTCCTTTACCGCTCATTTAGTGAGGAGCAATTATTGCGAGGCGGTAAAGCAAGCGGCTATCCTGTGACGGTAAGGGGGCTGGTATATATGACCGCCGGCCACGAGCAATACCATTTGAAGTTGATAAAGCAGCTTTATCTGTGAGGTGAAGGGTGAAAGGGTAAAGGCGAAAGGTAACTCTTAGGTGAAGGGTGAAAGGTTAAAGGCGAAAGATATCAAGACAAACCTTTTACCTTTCACCTTTAAGCTTTCACCTCCTCAAAAAACTATTCCTGCCCAATATTATTCGACGTTTCTTTCTTCTCCATGCGATAAGAGGCAAACAAACCTAAACCACCGAATATTGCGATAAGCGCAAAATAGATGGCTACGTTATCATCCTCCATACTTTTGAACACTGTGCGATCAAGTGTATAAGCAAGGAACAATCCCAAACCTGCACCGATCATTAATAGCCCCCACTTTAAAGTTTGATAAGGTGCAGACTGCGGTTTATATCTGCGTGGGTCCATCCCGCGCTCTATCATCGCCATTCTTTCTCTTTTGTAGAGGTAGAATACCCCAAAGATCATTGCGAAGAAGCCGAGCGAAATAATGATGCCTGCCATTATTCCTAAATTTCCGGTATCCATATTTTCCATGATATTTAATTTTTTAAGTTAATAATTTTTCGCTTTTCAAACCACCATTCTGGTGTATTTGCAAGCTATGACGACAGGTTTTTTGGGGAGGTTACATACCATT
>JAFAKI010000214.1 GCA_019235595.1 Mucilaginibacter sp.
AAACGCACACTGGGTCCCTTCAAAACTGACACATCGATATATCAAAAAAAACCAAAAAGCGGGTTACGGGTCACCTGGATAGGGCATTCAAGCCTCATCATAGAAATTGACGGTAAACAGATACTCACTGATCCGGTTTGGAGTCAGCGGGCTTCTTTTCTGTCATTTATGGGGCCAAAACGTTTTTTTGATGCAACCTTGCCTTTATACGAGTTGCCGCAATTAGATGCGATATTAATCTCTCATGACCATTATGACCACCTGGATAAGGAGACGATCAAATTTTTTATTGACAAACAAATTCCATTCTTCTGCTCAAAGGGAGTGAGCAAGCACCTTGAAAAATGGGGTATTCTGCCCAATTTTATTACGGAGTTGGATTGGGGCGATAGCGCGATGATCACTGCTGATTGCGTTCTGACGGCTACACCGGCAAGACATTTTTCCGGGCGCGGAATTACAGGTCGGAATGAAACCCTGTGGGCATCGTTTGTTATCAAAACGCCTCAGCATAATATATTTTTTGGCGCCGACTCCGGCTGGTTTCCCGGCTTTAAAGATATTAGCGATCTATACGGCCCGTTTGACCTGACCATGCTTGAAATTGGCGCTTACGGCAAATACTGGCCTGATATCCACATGGGGCCCGACAATGCCTCGAACGCCCATCTGGCTTTGAGAGGCAAACTGATGATGCCGATACACTGGGGCACATTCAATCTGTCAACCCATGCCTGGGATGAGCCAATTGAACGGCTATTGCAATACGCCAAAGAAAAGAAGATCGACTTATTTATTCCAGAACCAGGCAAACCGACAGAAGTAACCGGCCCGCTGAATTCGGAGTGGTGGATTAAGTCGTAAGTCTTGAGTCTGATGTAAGTCTTACTACCGGCTACAGACTTATGACTTTCGACTTCAGACTTAATTAGGCTCAATCCAATTGCCGTCTTCACGGATAATGCTGATGAGTTCATCCAGAGCATTAGCTGAACTGATATTTTTCTTCACTGCTTCTTTGCCACGATAGAGGGTTACCTTATCAGTACCAGACCCTACATAACCGTAGTCAGCGTCGGCCATTTCACCGGGGCCATTTACGATACAGCCCATAATGCCTATTTTCAAGCCTTTCAGGTGACTTGTTCTGCTACGGATCATCTGGGTGGTGATCATCAGATCAAACAAAGTACGCCCGCAACTTGGGCACGAAATATATTCGGTTTTGGATATCCGTGAGCGGGTAGCCTGCAAAATTCCGAAAGCTGTTGATGTAATTACTTTAGTTTCAATTCCGGGAGCATCTATCCAGATGCCATCCCCAAAACCGTCTACCAGGAGAGCGCCGAGATCAGTGGAAGCGAAAAGTTGTAAGTCTTGAGTCTTGAGTCCTGAGTCTTGAGTCTCAAAATTGTAGGTTCTTTTGATGATTACCGGTATATCCAATCCCAGTTCTTCCATTTTAAAAAAGAAAGTACGTTGATCGGCCATGCCATGTAAGGCGTCTGTTTCCAACACAAATACCAGCGATTTATCTAAAGGCAATGAGCCAAACTCATCGGAGTCGATATCAGCAGGTTTTATTTTGACAAGATTTAATGGAGATGAACGATCATCTGCCTGCAAATATCCCTGTAAACTAAATAACGGGTGACACATAGTCTTGTCTGCCAACTTTTGCCAGGTGGAATAATTATACAGTTGCTTCAAGTTCCCAGGGAAAGTGAACGATGGCAACTGATCAGCCAAATAAACAAAATCAACCGACTGCTCGCCCATATTGTACTTATCCAGCAAAGGCGAATAGATATAACCGGCGTCATTTAGCACTGAAGGATCTTTCAGATTAGCATGCGGCAGATCAACCACCACCCTAGGCACCATATGATCGCCTATAAAAGCATTGGCCTCGTAGGTGTGACGTTTCCTGTATTCATACGGACTGTGTTGTGAGTGGTGAATAGTGAGTGGTGAGTAGTCAATATCATTTTCTGACTTCCGACTTCTGACTTCCAACTTCCGACTTCTTTCCACGTATCTGTTAACTAACGCAATAGCCACCGGCGCCTCAGCTTCGGGTTCTTCTGTAAGTGAAACGCGAACAGTGTCGCCTAAACCATCTTCCAATAAAGTTCCTATACCCACAGCAGATTTGATGCGCCCATCTTCGCCGTCGCCGGCTTCTGTTACGCCTAAATGCAAAGGATAATTCATCCCTTCAGCCACCATGGTTTCAACCAGTAAACGATAGGCCTGAACCATAACCTGCGGATTGCTCGATTTCATCGAGATCACCAGGTTATAATAGTTCATCATCTCGCACATTCTAATAAACTCCATTGCCGATTCCACCATCCCCTGCGGGGTATCGCCGTAACGGCTCATGATCCTATCACTCAACGATCCATGATTGGTTCCGATGCGCATAGCAGTACCATACTCCTTACAAACTTTTACCAATGGCGAAAATTTCTGATAAATACGGTCCAGTTCGCCCTGGTATTCAGCATCGGTATAATCTATCTGGTCGAACCGTTTTTTATCGGCGTAATTTCCCGGATTCACGCGTACTTTCTCCACAATCCGTGCTGCTACTTCAGCAGCATTTGGGGTAAAGTGAATATCAGCTACTATTGGCGTGGTATATCCTCTATGGCGTAATTCCTTCTTTATCTCAGCCAGGTTTTGCGCTTCCTTAATGCTGGGCGCAGTAATACGCACATATTCGCAGCCCGCATTGATCATCCGGATAGACTGCTCCACCGTACCGATGGTATCCATTGTATCCGTTGTGGTCATGCTTTGAATACGGATGGAATTATTTCCGCCCATGGGCACATCGCCAATGGCGACCTCGCGGGTTACAAAGCGGGAATATTCGGTAAGTGAGTTACAATAACGTCCGGGCAGCGACTTAACGGTTCCAGTATCCATAGAGGATGTAAATTTTTTACAAAGCTACGAAAGAATGTTGTAAGGTTGGGGCAGTAACAAACTACATCATGGGAAAATTCGTGGTATCTTATCAATTGCGGACCTAGCTTCCATTCTATAATTTGGGCTTGATTTATAAAATACCTCTAAATTATTGTCTGTGCTAACCAAGCAAGCAGTCTTCCCAACCACATAGCCTTTAAACCTTATAAGGTTAGGTTCCTCAAATTGAATACTAAAAACTACATCATTTTTATTATCATAGACCTCAAGCCGACGATCGTCACTTTTAAAATTAAAAAAATTTGACGATTTAAGCATGTAAGAGTTGGAGTCAATTGTTCCAATTACATTTTCATTATCAAAATCTTTAAATACGCTGTATATGTATAAACGGTCTCCTATCAGTTTGAAACTTATATTTAATGGGGCTATCTCATCAACTCCCATGACATTTGGATCATGAACAACTCCCTGTAAAAGAGACTCTTTTGAATAAGCAGACATATTAGTCCCACTATAAAACTTTAGAATATGATTGTTCAGAATCAAATCTGGCACTAATATTCCTTTGACAAAGTTTTGTTCTATGTATTTATCATGCGGAGTTTCAAAATTCTTTTTAAATGGCATTTCATAAAAGAAGGCCAAAAAACCCATAACAATCACA
>JAFAKI010000231.1 GCA_019235595.1 Mucilaginibacter sp.
CCAGAAAATCTTCAAGACTATACGGTATTTATTTGAAAAGACCTCGCCTGTGGATATCCTTACCGTAACTGCTCAGTTGCGCCAACAGGGCGAATTGGAAATGATAGGCGGGGCTTACTATATCACCGAGCTGACCAATCGTGTGGCTTCGGCGGCGAATATTGAATATCACTCGCGTATTATTATCCAAAAGTTTATTCAGCGCGAATTGATCCGCATTTCGACCGAGGTGATCAATAGTGCTTATGAAGATACATCAGACGTGCTTGACTTATTGGATAAAGCTGAGAAAAACCTGTTTGACATCGCCCAAAACAACCTTCGCCGCGATTCGAGAATGATGGATGACATTATGCACGAGACCCTCAAGGAGATCGAAGCATTAAAAGATAAAAAGGATGGTCTTACCGGTGTAGCCTCTGGTTTTACTGAACTGGACAGGATGACCTCCGGCTGGCAAAAATCAGATTTGGTAATTATAGCGGCCCGCCCGGCGATGGGTAAAACGGCTTTCGTATTAAGCTGCGCGCGTAATGCTGCGGTCGATTTTAGCAAACCGGTTGTGGTGTTTTCATTAGAGATGTCGTCGGTACAGTTGGTTAACCGTCTGATATCCGGCGAAACTGAGATTGAGCAGGAAAAAATACGTAAAGGTACTCTGGAAGAATGGGAATGGCAGCAGATCCACTCCAAAATCGGCCGACTGGAGCAGGCGCCCTTGATTATAGATGATACTCCAGCGCTTAATATATTTGAATTCAGGGCCAAATGCCGCCGTCTGAAATCGCAGCACGATATTCAACTGATCATCATCGACTACCTACAGTTGATGCAGGGTAAAGCCGATGGCAAAGGCGGTGGTAACCGTGAGCAGGAGATCGGTAGTATATCGCGGGCATTAAAATCTGTTGCTAAAGAGTTGAATGTACCGGTAATTGCCCTATCACAGTTGAGCCGTGCGGTGGAAAACAGGCCAGGCGCATCTAAACGCCCGATGCTGTCTGACTTGCGTGAGTCAGGTTCTATCGAGCAGGATGCGGATATGGTATTATTCCTCTACCGCCCGGAATACTATGGTATGACCGAAGACGAAAACGGTAATCCAACTAATGGCGTCGGCGAGGTAATTATTGCCAAGCACCGTAATGGTGAAACGGGCATAGTGCGATTGAAGTTCGTAGGTAAATTCGTGAAGTTCCAGGATCTGGATCAGGGTATGGGTGATTTTACGCCTCAAGGTGCTGCATTTGCCGGTTTAACCCCATCACAGGATTTTGATAAACCAAGCAACTTTATTATCAGGCCTTCAAGAGCAAACGAAATTGATGATGATGATGCGCCTTTTTAATATGTCTGAACAAAAATGCTGTGATTTTATTTCACAACATTTTTGTTTGAGTACTAAATTCTTGCAATATATCTTCCTTGTTATTGCAGAGGGTAATGATGAGTTATATATTTAACAATAGCTGCCATATCATCAACACTAGGCTCTTTTTTCTTAATTTGCTGTATTACTTGTACAACATCCGGATAGTTACTAAACCTCTTGCTATAAAAATCTTTCCAGTTTACCGATTCATCGTCGTGATAATCAAGTATGGCATTATTTTCAACAAAGTCATAATCAGTTGCCGTATAGTATTCTCTTGCGTTAAAAGGGCCGCTACTACTATTAAAAACCATCCCAAATATTTTTATCCCCTGTAAAGTTGTTACATATTTTTCCAATTGCTTATCTTTTCTCCAAGAAAGTGCCACTAAGCTATCTTTAGTTGATATTCCCCAAATGCTATCTTCAGCGCAAGCTCTATGGGTAACCACTATCGATTGTATATCAGAAATTCCGATTTTTTGAGATCTACTTAGACTATCTGTTTGGAAATCAAACTTAGTAATGAGAGACCCACCTGTTCTGAAATGGATAATCCCTGTATGCTTTACCCCTGAATTATCATAGTAATAACCGTGTTCGTATTTTTTGAAATTATATTGAGCTTTTACGGAAACAGATATTAACAAGGTCAATAAAAAGACTAGAAGAGAAATTCGTACCATAGATAAGGTTTTTTATGATTCTAAGGTAATAGTGTTATACGTAATTTGCAATAGGCTTAAAAAATTAACCCCAAAACCACCCCGATAACAATAACGATCGGGGTTTTTATTTTGGTAAAATAGAGCAGGCAAAAGGAACCGGCCATTAACCCATAAGCCATCCAGTCAGTGCCAAATGGCCTTACTAGCAAGATCAAGGCAGTTGCCATAAAACCTACTGCAACCGCGCTGATACCGCTTAGTGAATTACGGATACGGGTTATTTTCTTCAGGTCCTCCCAAAACGGTACGATGAACAATATCAGAATCAGTCCCGGCAGGTTTATACCAATTACCGCTATAGTACTACCAAGTATCTGTCCCCATAAACCAAAACCTTTATTGCCAAGTGTCATACTGCCTATAAAGGAGGTAAATGAAAACGTAGGGCCAGGTAATGCTTGCTGCAAGGCAAATCCAGATAGAAATTCCGAATTGCTTAGGTAATGCTTTACTTCCACAAACTCGGTATACATGAGCGGTACAAGTACCTGGCCTCCTCCGAAGATCAGAATTCCGTTACGATAAAAGTTTTCAAACAAACGTATAGGCAAGCTAAAAGGTGATGTTTGATTAATGATCGCACCCAAAGCAGCAAATGCCAGCAAAATACCGATAAAATAGGCTACTTTATTGGGGTTTACATTAGCAAACAAGCTCACCCGAAGTTCGCTTTCCTGCGGTTGTGTTTCCAATGCTGATGAGATGATTCCGCCTAACAAAACCAGGATCGGGAACGCATAGGCATTCTGCAATATCAAAGTGGCGATGAGTGAGCTTATGGCGAGCATAATAGTCACTTTTGTTTTCAGAAACTTGCTGGCAAAAGTATATGCGGCATAAGCAACTATACCAACGGCAATGGGCTGTACAAAACGCAATATATTGGCAAATTTAGCATGCGTCAGAAACATCTTGTAACTGATGGCAGCTATGCCCATTATAACAGCTGAGGGCAATATCCATATCAAAAAAGTAATAATGGCCAACCGCAGTCCTCCTACCTTCCACGCTATGCCGACGAGTGTTTGGGTAGATGACGGTCCCGGTAATATTTGAGCCAATGCATTCAGTTCCATCAACTCATGTTCGGTGATATAGCGGCGCTTTTCTACAAACTCCCGCAATAAAATGGCTATGTGGCCCTGCGGCCCGCCAAAAGCAGTGAAGGTATAGATCAGCACATCACGAATAAACAGTAGTTGACGTTTCTTCATTTAGTCATTGGTCATTGGTCACTAGTCATTGGTTTATTGGCATAATTTATACAATTCCCTTTCGAGTTTGCAATACAAATGACCAATGACTAATGACCAGTAAACGATTAATAATCATCATCTTCATCCCAGCCAGTGGCTTCGCGGTAGACCGCCTGTAGTTCTGAGAACGCGTGATTATCTCTTTTTCGTTTGGCGGTCTCCATCCCCTTTTCATAGATGATTATTGCATCCGGCTTGCGGTTCAGTGCCTCATATAATTTACCGAGATGATAGTAAGTCCCCACATAATCCGGGTGATTTTTAACCAGGTTTTCGTAATACTGCAAGGCCTTTTCAGTATCGTTCAGCCTCAGATATTCGGTTGCCAGGGCATATTGCAGGAATTCATCATTAGGTTCATTTTTTAAAAATTCCAACAGCTTTTCTAATCGGCTCGACTGCATTTTAAACTCTCTCTTTTTTAACTAAATTTGCGAAACCTATTTCATGAAAACCATTTGATGTGTTCATGAGTAAAAGTATAAAACCATAGCACACATTGTAAAGATCATTTGCCAATTAAAAACAATAGCCTGATGAAGATACTGGTATGTATAAGTAATGTTCCTGATACGACGACAAAAATAACTTTTACCGATAATAACACCCAATTTAATACAAACGGTGTTCAGTTTATCCTAAATCCTTACGATGAGATTGCATTATCAAGGGCTATTGAGCTGACCGAAGGCGGTAAAGGATCGACAACGGTAATCAATGTCGGTGAAGCGACCACAGAGGCCACCATACGTAAAGCGCTGGCCATTGGTGCTGATGACGCTGTTCGCATTAATGCCAAGCCGCACGACGCCTGGTTTGTAGCTTATCAAATTGCACAATATGTGAAACAAAATCCGTTTGACCTGATTTTAACAGGAAGGGAGTCTATTGATTACAATGGCTCTAAAGTGGCTGGTATGCTGGGCGAATTATTGGATATCCCATCTGTATCTATCATAAAAAAACTGGATTTAGATGGTGACAAGGCTACTGTTGAACGTGAAATAGAAGGTGGTAAGGAAGTATTGGTGATACCCATTCCTTTTGTGGCAGGAACTGCCGAAGGCGTTGCCGAGCCAAAAATACCGAACATGCGCGGTATTATGTCGGCACGTACCAAGCCACTGAATGTGGTTGAAGCTGCTGAAGTAAAAAATAATTCAGAGATATTGAGCTATGAAACGCCCGCTCCGCGTGGGCAGGTGAAACTAGTAGCTTCCAATGAAGCAGAAAAATTGATTGGCTTATTGCACACCGAAGCCAAAGTGATATAATTTAAAAGACTTTACGACCCGGATCATTATATGTCAGTTTTAATATATACAGAAAACGCCGAAGGCAAATTCAAAAAATCAACTTTTGAAGCCGTTTCTTACGCCCGTGCAATTGCCGATCAAACCAACACCAATCTCGTGGCTATTTCCATTGGCGATGTGTCAAACGACCAATTGAGTCTGCTTGGTAAATACGGAGCAGACAAAGTCCTTACTGTATCCAATGCCCAGTTGAAAAATTTTGTTAACCAGGCCTATGCGTCTGTTATAGCCTCGGCAGCAAAAAAAGAAGGTTCTGATATTGTGGTTTTATCCAATTCATTTTCGGGACGCGGATTAGCGCCACGCATCGGTGTTAAATTGGAGGCAGGTGTTGCCGATGGCGCAGTAGCCTTGCCTGAAATAGCCGGTGACAAGTTCACGGTTAAAAAGACCGCATTTTCAGGTAAAGCATTTGCTACTGTTCAACTCAAATCAGCCAACAAAGTAATTGCTTTGGTGCCGAACTCATACCATGTGACTGAAAAAGCTGCTGCCGGAACAATTGAAGCATTTTCTGCTGAAACAAAAGAATCAGATTTCAGGGCGATGGTGAAAGAGATTGTCCGTTCAACCGATAAAGTTTCTTTGCCGGATGCGGAAATTGTCGTTTCGGGTGGTCGTGGATTAAAAGGCCCGGAAAACTGGGGGATGATCGAAGAACTGGCCAATCTGTTGGGCGCGGCTACAGCCTGTTCAAAGCCTGTTTCGGATGCCGGATGGCGCCCGCATGAGGAGCATGTTGGACAAACCGGTATAGCTGTCAGTCCAAATTTGTATATTGCAGTCGGAATTTCGGGGGCGATACAGCACCTGGCTGGCGTAAGCTCGTCAAAAGTTATCGTTGTCATCAACAAAGACCCTGAAGCACCGTTCTTTAAAGTAGCCGACTACGG
>JAFAKI010000030.1 GCA_019235595.1 Mucilaginibacter sp.
CAAAATATAATTTGTTGCCTACACGAATTTTACGGGCAGGATCAACCAGTACATCCCACAGGCGAAGCTCTTTATTGAGCTCCCTCAAAAGGAAAACCTCGATAGTAGCACCTGTTTTTTCCTTGTTGCCATACATGCGTGCAGGAAATACTTTGGTATTGTTAAGGATCATTACATCCTTATCGTCAAAATAGTCTAATATGTCTTTAAATACCTTATGCTCAATTTTTCCCGAGTCTTTGTGCAAAACCATTAATCGTGATTCGTCACGGGTAGTTGCTGGCGTATGTGCAATAAGTGACTCAGGGAGGTTGAATTTAAATTGAGATAATTTCATATTAAAACAAATGAATTTTTAGGGCGCAAAGATACGAATTAATTTTGTTAAATTGGATGATTTTTTTATAGGTATTTTCAAGGCTAATTGGTAAACACAAGATATTAAAAATAGTGTGGCTTAAATGTAACTAAATTGCTATGTGCTCGTCTTAGTATGTGTATATTTCAAGATAAATCGGTGTAATCGTCTCATATGCTGTTTTTTAAACTGTTTCGCGAGAGTTTTGTATTTGCTTTTGATGCCTTAAGGCAAAATAAGCTTCGCACCCTGCTGTCCCTGCTTGGGGTCACTATCGGTATTTTTACCATCATTGCGGTGCTCTCGGCGGTTGAAACCCTTCGCAACAATTTGCAGAAAAGTGTGGATAAACTGGGCAGTAACAGTATCTACATCCAAAAATTTCAATGGGGAGGCGGCGAAGATTATCCCTGGTGGAAATATTTACAACGGCCAAATGTAAACCTGCGGGAGTTTGACAAACTGCAAAAACGCAGCCAGACCGCCGAAGCTATGTCGTATGAGATCAATATTTCCAATCGTACAGTAAAATATAAAAGTAATACTATAGAAGGGGCGCAGATTGATGCGGCCTCAGAAGATCATAACAAGACATGGAACTTCGACCTGCAGGATGGCCGGTATTTTACCGACATGGAATCCCGCACGGGAGCTCCGGTGACCCTTATCGGCTATGATATTGCCAAAAACCTTTTTCCTGATGGAGATGCCGTTGGCAAACAAATAAAGATAATGGCCAGGTATGTTAAAGTTGTGGGCGTTTTCGCCAAACAGGGTGATGATATGTTGGGCAATTCCAATGATAAAGAGATACTGCTGCCCCTTAATTTTGCGCACAATGTGATTGATGTTCAAAATGATAATTACGGGCCCACAGTAATTGTAAGGGGAAAAAAAGGTATATCTGCCGATGATGTGGAAAGCGAGCTGAGAGGTTTGATGCGATCGATCAGAAGCCTGAAACCCAACCAGGATGATAATTTCGCGCTCAATAAAACTTCGATCATATCGAAACAGTTGGATATCGTATTTGGGATATTTAATATCGTTGGTGTTATCATCGGTGGCTTCTCGGTATTGGTAGGGGGATTTGGTATTGCCAATATTATGTTCGTTTCGGTTAAGGAGCGTACCAATATCATCGGTATTCAAAAATCGTTGGGGGCTAAAAATTACTTTATCCTGCTTCAATTCCTGATAGAGTCTATTATCCTTTGCCTGGTTGGCGGAATCATAGGCCTTGTTTCTGTGTATGCCGGAACTTTTATAGTGAAAGCAATATTCGATGTGGGTGTGGTGCTCGATATAAAAAATATTATCATAGGAGTCAGCACTGCCATTGCCATCGGTATCATTTCCGGAATAATACCTGCCTATTCTGCTTCCAGGCTTGACCCGGTTGAGGCAATCCGCTCAAATTGATTGATTTCTGGGAGATTGTATGAATGACCGATTAAGTTAATGTTAATTTAGTCGGTTGAACACATAATTTTTACAAATAGACCACTTTGCGATCATTTATAATACATGGATTTATTTACATTTGCTACTTCAAAATAAACGTCTATGTCGGAAACAGCGAAATTAATATTAGGTGATAAAACATATGAGCTCCCGGTAATTGAAGGTACAGAAAGTGAGAAAGCAATTGATATTTCGAAACTTAGAGACCAAACGGGATATGTAACGCTGGATATCGGCTATAAAAATACAGGAGCAACCACCAGTTCTATCACTTTCCTTGACGGAGAACAGGGAATACTTAAATACCGCGGCTATCCGATCGAACAGCTTGCTGAAAAATCGAGCTTTATAGAAGTTGCTTATTTGCTGATCTATGGTGAACTGCCTACTCAGCAACAATTAACAGACTTTCAATACCATATCAGTCGCCACACGCTGGTTCACGAGGATATGAAAAAGTTCTTTGACGGCTTCCCGTCAAAATCGCACCCTATGGGTCAACTTTCTTCGCTGGTATGTTCATTGTCTGCATTTTATCCTGAATCGTTAAAATCAAACCAGACTACTGAAGAGCTGAACCTGAGCATTATAAAGATGCTGGGTAAAATGGCTACTATCGTTTCCTGGATATACAAAAAATCGCTTGGTCATCCATATATTTATCCGAAGAATAAATACGACTACGTGACCAATTTCCTGCACATGACCTTTGGGCAGCGCACAGAAGAGGTTGTAATCGATCCGGTGATTGTGAGTGCAATGAATACTTTATTGATCCTGCACGCTGATCACGAGCAAAATTGCTCTACGTCAACTGTTAGGATCGTAGGCTCGTCGGAGTCTAACATTTATGCTTCAGTTTCTGCAGGTATCTCAGCTTTATGGGGCCCATTGCATGGTGGGGCTAACCAGGCAGTGATCGAAATGCTGGAACGCATTAAAGAAGATGGCGGCGATACCGACAAATGGATCAATAAGGCAAAAGATAAAAACGATCCTTTCCGCCTGATGGGTTTTGGTCACCGTGTTTACAAAAACTTTGACCCTCGTGCCAAGATCATCAAAAAAGCTTGTGACGATATCCTTGAAAAATTAGGAATTGATGATGAGGTGCTGGATATTGCTAAAAAACTGGAAGAACACGCGCTGAAAGATCCATATTTCATCGATCGCAAACTTTATCCGAATGTGGATTTCTATTCAGGCATTATCTATCGTGCTTTAGGCTTCCCTACAGATATGTTTACCGTGCTGTTTGCTTTGGGCCGGTTACCAGGATGGATCGCTCAGTGGAAAGAAATGAAAGAGCACAAAGAACCTATTGGTCGTCCGCGCCAGATATTTGTGGGTGCTGTGAATAGAGACTATGTAGAAATGAACGATAGGAAATAACGTCCAAACAAAATAATCTAGAGCTCGTCTGCTGGTTAGTAGACGAGCTTTTTTATCGCCAAAATTATGAGGTTGAAAGGATTAACATTTCTGCTTTTGCTTTGCTTCCAATGTAGTTTGTTACATGCGCAGTTGAAAGTAACGCTTGTCGTAAATAAAATTCCGACAGCAAAAGAGTCGGATATTCATTTATTTGCAGCCGGAGATTTTAATAACTGGAACCCGAGCGATGCGGGTTCTGAACTGAAGAAACAGAGTGATGGCAGCTGGCAGGTTTCGGGCACATTACCCGTAGGCATTTATAATTTCAAGATCACGAGAGGCAACTGGCAAACGGTGGAATGTACGGCTGACGGTAAATCTATTGATAACCGGGTTTTCACGCTTTCACATGATACAACCATTAGGATGAACGTAGCAGGTTGGCAGGACAATTTTAAACAAGAGGAAAAGAAACATACGGCAAGTGCCAATGTGCACATCGTCACCGAAAAATTTGATATGCCGCAATTGGGCAGGCAAAGAAGGATATGGATTTATCTGCCTGCCGATTATGAGTCCTCCCATAAAAAATACCCGGTTATTTATATGCACGATGGACAGAACCTGTTCGACGCGTATACCTCAAGCTTTGGCGAATGGGGCTTGGATGAGATCATGGATAAATTGCCTGCTAAGGACCAATGTATTATAGTTGGCATTGATCATGGCGGTGAGTACCGAATGTCTGAATATAACCCTTACAATTCAAAATACGGCAATGGGCAAGGCGACAAGTATATTGACTTCTTGGCACAAACGTTGAAGCCTTATATCGATCAGCATTACCGCACTAAAACAGATCCAAAACACACCACTATCGCAGGCAGCTCAATGGGCGGGTTGATCTCCTATTATGCCGTTTTAAAACATCCCGAAGTATTTGGCAGTGGCGGGATATTTTCACCGGCGTTTTGGACAGCGCCGGATATTTATAACTATGCTGAACAACATATAAACAAAACATCCAGGTTCTATTTTGTTTGTGGCGATTCGGAAAGCGATAGTATGGCAATTGATATGGACAAAATGGTGAAGTTGGTCCGTTCAAAAGGCATAAGCGAACAAAACTCCCCCGAAACGGTAGTGAAAGGTGCTCAGCACAACGAAAAGCAATGGAATGGGGATTTTCCAGGGTTTTACAAGTGGCTTATTGGGAAAAGATAGGTCATGAAACGAACTATTGAGTTATGTAATATCGAACACTGAATACCGAATTATGAACATCAAAGTCAACTTCATCATTCGATATTCATAATTCGATATTTGAAATTCAATTCCGCAATCTTACTTCCACATTCCGCAATAACCTAGTCTCCATCCTGCGAAGTATACAACCACGTTTCGGTATTGCCAACAGGCAGGTTCACCATTTCGCCCCGGTTTTGCTGCCACCAGAAGCGCAGACGCGGTTTTTCGCGGTTGCCTATTTCATTCATTGAATTGGCGTCATAGAGGCGACCGTTTACCATTACATACTTTATCTTTTCGCTATTGCGGATATCGACAAGCGGATTGGCGTTCAATACGATCAAATCGGCCAGTTTGCCTTGCTCTAATGAACCTATATCTCTATCCATACCTAAGTAAGACGCACCATTCATCGTTGCGCAGCGGATCGCCTGCAGAGGAGTCATGCCACCTTGTGTTAGCATCCAGAGTTCCCAATGTGCGCCCAGACCTTGTAATTGACCATGTGCACCCAGGTTTACTTTGGTGCCACCGTCAGCAATCTGCTTCACATATTTTGATACTTCGAGATGCCCATAGTCGCCGTATTCGGCAGTTACCCTGCGGCGCGAGCGCGCATCGATGATGGATTGAGGCGTAAAGTTGAGGAGATGTTCGTTTTTCCAAACTTCTGTACGGTCATACCAATAATTTTCGCCAAACAGACCCCCGTAGGCTACGATAAGGGTTGGGGTATAGCCAGTTCTGCTGGCATTCCACAATGCTTTTACATCTTTATAAATCGGCACGACAGGTATGTTATGCTCAATGCCCGTATGCCCGTCCAATATCATATTCATATTGGTAAAGAAGGTCGATCCGCCTTCGGGCACTACTTCCATTTGCAGTTCCCGGGCAGCGGCTATAATTTGCTGACGTTGTTCGCGACGGGGCTGGTTATAGCTTTTTACCGAAAATGCACCTACTGCTTTCAGTCGGCGAAGATTGGATAACGCGTCATCCAGGCTATTGATTACTACCTTAAAATCTCCATCGGCCCCATATAGGATTGAACCTGTTGAATAAACCCTCGGGCCAACCATATTACCCGCCTTCAGCATTTCCGATTGGCTGAACACCATCTCTGTATTAGTGGACGGGTCATGAGCCGTTGTTACACCAAAAGCCAGATTAGCAAAGTAGTTCCAGTCCTGCTGCGGCGAAACGCCATCCGGGCTTGGGTGCAGGTGCGCATGTACATCAATCATGCCTGGCATAATGGTTTTACCATTGGCATCGTAAACCTTAGCATCCGCAGGAACCTGTATATCTGAAGCTTTTCCAATAGCTGCTATCCTGTTTCTTTCGATCACAATGGTGCCGTTATCAATCACCTCATCGCCTTTCATGGTAATGATGCGGGCATTAGTAAAGGCAATTTTGCCATCAGGGTTATCGGACTTTAATTTCAAACCGATATCAACTCCCGTAGTATCAACAGCTTTTGTTTTATCGTCTCCACCCTCGACAAATGGGAAGGCGCTATGGATATCGCGGGTAAAGTATTTAGGGCCCAGCGTCCACATTAGTTTTTGGCTGTCCTTACTCCAGTGGATATAAGTGCCGGCATCCCTGGTCAGTTTATCGAGCGGAATAGCTTTGTTGCTGGCTGACAAGTCCTGCGGACTGCCTGTATACACCATCGGGGTGATGTAACAGTTGAATAGCTCAGTGAATGCCATCCATTTTCCATCAGGGCTTGGGGCAAACTGTGTGGCATAGGTAGATGTATATAATGTTTTCTGATTAGCGCCTGTCGTATCCATCACCATAAAGGTTTTTTTATCACCCTCACTGCTCTGGTAATAGATTTTTGAATCATCGGCAGAATATTGCGGCCAGATACCATTATTGATAATCATTTTTGGTTTTCCGCCATTGGCAGACATCACGTAGATGCCCGGATTTTTACCAAAAGAATAACCGAGCACGTCATTACCTTCTCCTTTGCGGAAAATGATCTTGTCGCCCTTGTTAGAGAATTTTGGCGAATAATACAGCCCCTTTTCTGGCGTCAGGCGTGTAACAAAATGCGTGGTCAGATCGATCTTGTTGATAGACCCCTTCAATTCATCATTCCAGTCAACATAGATCAACGATTTGCCGTCGGGACTGAATTGAGGCTCATATTCAAAATCAGCTGTGCTATCAATGCGCATAGGTTTGCCGTCGGGCAAAGTTTTTAGGTAGATATACCCCGCAGCATTGAACGCCACCTGTTTACCATCAGGCGATGTGGTCAACTGACGGATCATCTTTGCCGGAAATTCATCCTGGAAAACCCTTTGCGGGAAATGAAGTGCATCCGTTATGGTTTGTTGCGAGGTGACCTCGAACGGTATCTGCACCGCGTTTAATGTGGTTATATCCAGGTTCCAGATTTTGCCTTTTGCGTAGAAGATGATATTCTTGCTATCGGGTGTCCAGCCAAAATTTGGGTACACGCCAAATATGGCCCATGTTTCTTGCTGGTCTTTTGAAAGATCGTCATATACAGACCATTCTTCGCCTGTTGCCAGGTTATGCAGGTATAAAACACTTTTCAATCTTACGCGCTTTACAAAGGCCAGCAGCTTACCATCGGGGGATATCTGAGGACGACACGCGCCACCTGCGCCACCAGTTACTGTTTCGATCTCACCAGTCCGGCGGTTTAATCTTTTAATGGCATAAATACCCTGGTAGGGGTCTTTATTATATTGGAAATAGGGTCCGGGTGTAACATCTTCGCTCCAGTAAACATATTTACCGTCCGGGGAAACAGTAGGTTCACCCACATCCTGCTGGTCATTTTTGCGCTTGGTCAGCTGAATGCCTTCACCGCCGGTTTTGTGGTAAAGCCAAATCTCGCCTGCGCCTAATGAACGGCTTGCCGTAAAATGCTTACGTGCTACCAGGTATTGGCTGTCTGGTGTCCATGATGCGTTATTTAGTAGTCTAAAAGTCTCTTTTGTTATGGGATGCTTGTTGGTCCCGTCACTGTTCATGATCCAGATATTGTCTCCGCCATCTTTATCGCTGGTAAAAGATATTTGCTTGCCATCAGGGCTATAACGCGGTTGAATATCCCAGGATTTTCCGGAAGTTAGCGTTGTAGCTTTGCCGCCTTTTATCGGGATGGTGTAAATATCGCCTAACAGATCAAAAACAATATTCTGGCCATCCGGACTAACGTCCAGGTTCATCCATGTGCCTTCGTCGGTAGTGATGCTTACTTTTTTTACTGGTCCGGGAGATGCCTCCACGTTCCATTTTTGTGCATAAAGTATATTGACAGACAGAGAGAGCAGAATAGTAGTAACAAGATATTTCATAAGTATCAAGATGTTAACGCCGCGAATTTAGAAATATTGGGGCATTTATCTGATTTCGGATTTCGAAAGTTACATTTCAGAATTATCTTCGCATCGCTTATCTTCAATTTTATGGGTTTTTAAATTCGAAATTGTAAATCCGAAATCCGAAATCCGAAATCAATCAGATGACTATCCAGCAAATACTAAAACATTATTGGAACCATGATACCTTCCGGCCATTGCAGGAGGAAATCATTCAATCTGTTTTATTGGGGCAGGATGCGCTGGCTTTATTGCCAACAGGAGGTGGTAAATCCATTTGCTTCCAAGTGCCAGCCTTAACCAAGAATGGCTTATGCATCGTGGTTTCGCCGCTTATCGCCTTAATGAAAGATCAGGTAGAAAACCTGAAAACGAAAGGTATTGAAGCCGTTGCTATTGTATCCGGGATGAGCAAACGTGAAGTGGATATCGCCCTGGATAATTGCGTTTATGGTGGTGTGAAATTTTTATATCTATCGCCGGAACGCTTGCTTTCCGAACTGATTCGCGAGCGGATAGCGTATATGAATGTTAACCTGATTGCGGTTGACGAAGCGCATTGCATATCGCAATGGGGGTATGATTTCAGGCCACCCTACTTACATATTGCTGATCTGCGTGAACTGCATCCAAATGTTCCTGTATTGGCACTTACGGCTACTGCTACGGCCGAGGTTTGCGACGATATACAGCAAAAACTTCTTTTTAAACAGCCAAACATTTACCGCAAGAGCTTTGAACGGCACAATATCAGCTATGTAGTGCAGCACGAAGAAAACAAACTGCGCAAATTGCTGGATGTTGCAAAAGGCGTAAAAGGCAGTGGTATTGTTTATGTGCGCAGCCGTAAAGAAACGGCCGAGATTGCAAAATTCTATAATGAGAATGGTTTTAGAGCCGATTTTTATCATGCGGGCCTGGCTATGGAGCAGCGATCGAAGAAACAAGAAGAATGGAAAAGCAATAAGACCAGAATTATTGTGGCGACCAATGCCTTCGGGATGGGTATTGACAAACCGGACGTCCGTTTTGTTATCCATAAGGATATTCCCGAAAGTTTGGAAGCGTACTATCAGGAGGCTGGCAGGGCAGGGCGCGATGAGCAAAAAGCTTATGCAGTATTACTTTACAATTATGCTGATAGATTAAAAAATGAAAAGAAACTATTAACCAACTTTCCATCGGTAGAAGAGATCAAATTAGTTTATCATCATTTAGGCAATTATTTTCAATTAGCTTATGGAACTGGCGAGGGCGTAAGCTTTGATATTGACTTAAGTGATTTTTGTGCACGATTTAAGCTGGAGCCCAATAAGACCCTCAATGCACTGAAGTTTTTGGAACAGGATGAATACCTGTCATTTAATGAAAGCGTGTTTTTACCCTCGCGCTTTCGTTTTGAAGTGCATAATGAAGAACTTTATAACTTCCAGATACAAAACGCGGGCTGGGATCCATTCATAAAAACATTATTGCGTTCGTACGGTGGCTCGTTTGAAAACTATGTCCGGCTGCGTGAATTTGACATTGCCCGGCGTAGCAACCTGAGCGTTCAGCAGGTGATTGAGGGGCTAAAACAACTACAAGAGATAGGTATACTAAACTACATGCAGCAAACCGATATGCCCCAGGTAACTTATCTGAAGCCCCGACTGCAAAATAATGAGCTGGTCATCAATAAACGTTACATAGACGAGCGCAAATCCATCTACCTGAAAAAACTCGAAGCTGTATTTGCCTATGCCGAGCATAAAAAATGCCGGAGCCAGATGCTATTGGCTTATTTTGATGAAACTGATGCTGATAAATGCGGTATTTGTGATATATGTCTCGAAGAAAAACGGCAAAAAAACCTTTCTGAAACAGCCGATAACATTACCGACGAAATAGCCCACTTACTTAGCGTCGATGCGCTCACCATCGATGACCTCATGAGCTCTATAAAAAATGGCACCGAAAAGGACCGCATCGAAACTATTCGCACCCTTCTGGATGCAGGTAAGATCAAGACGGATGGGGAGCGGTATTATTTGTGAATTAGTTATTAAGGTTGCAGTGGTTGAAGGTGTTTAATTCTTACACGACA
>JAFAKI010000179.1 GCA_019235595.1 Mucilaginibacter sp.
AAGAAGTATGTACGAACCAAAAATTTCCCGAGTGATCCTTTTTTATATCCCAGATATAATTGTCAGGGATACCCATGTTTTTTAATTGTTTATCGACATCACGTTCAAACCGATCTTCAACCGGATCATAGATATTGAGTCCGCCCATTGTTGCAATCCAAAGCTTTCCAAAAGGGCCTTCGAAAATCCCGGTTATATCGTCATCGATTAATGCTGTGCTATCTGCCGAGTGTTTGTAAACTTTAAAAGTATAACCATCATAACGGTTTAGGCCTGAACCAGTGCCGATCCACACAAATCCCTTACTATCCTTATAGATGCAATTAATTGCGTTATTAGAAAGTCCATTTGCAATATCCAGCCGCGAGAACTGGTAATGATTGTCCTGTGCATATACCCAGCCCGCCGTCAGAATGTACGTGACAATTAATAATAAAAGTCTTTTAAACATCAAACTAATCTCAAATCGTTCAAATCGTAGCAATCACCTAATTTAAAAATAAACCCCGATAATACAGCAACGATTTATTCAAGGCTATGACCGTGTTCCCCCTAATATAAATTGCGTTACTTGGTTTCTAACGCCAGGGTTGTTACAGCAGGGTCAAGTTGTGTTGTATCCAAGCTAATTGTAATACCATTTTGATCCTGCGAAAATTTCACTTCAGATCCGCCAAGTATTTTGCACGAAACAATTGTTTTGTCACTTGCCGGCAACTTAATCTCTGTGGCCCCTTCCGGAATTTTTAACAGATGGATATATATCATATTCCGCTTATGCGTTGAGCCATAATAATCATCAACGGGTTCAAACGGTCCCGGACGTGTTCCATAGATTCCTTCGCCATTTTTTTCGAGCCATTGTCCTACTTCCCTTAGGCGTTCCACATGCGCAGACGGAATAACGCCATCAGCATCCGGCCCCACGTTTAACAGCATGTTGCCGCCCCTGTCAACCGTATTTACCAAATATTCGACGATGAGCTTCAGCGGCATCAGCTTTTGAGCCTTATTGTATCCCCAACTGGTTCGATTTAGGTTGAGGCATTTTTCCCACGGAAAAGGTATAATAGGGCCCTTTACCGGCGCATCCCCTTCATTGGTTTGAAAATCGCCTGCCATGCCTGATCTTGGGTTGATAACGACATCCGGATTATAGCTCCTTACCATCGCATTTAGCTTTAAAGGTTCCCAAAACCAAGCTGCATCTGCATCGGTGCCTTTATGAGCAAGCCACCCGCCGTCATACCAAAGAATTTCGATTTTTCCATAATTTTTCATTAACTCCTCTACCTGGCCATAGGTTTGCTTTTTAAACAAAGCGGCATTTTCAGGCAACCCTGTAGGATCAAAGTATCCAGGGAACCGCCAGTCCAGTGGAGAATAATAGATCCCGACATGCAAGCCAGCCTTGCGACAAGCATTTGTATATTCTTTAACAAAATCGCGATGGGCTGCCGTTTCCCAGCTATTAAAATGATTGTAGCTGGAAGGACTGTTCCATAATGCAAAACCCTCATGATGCCTGGCCGTCAATACCATGTACTTTATGCCTGCATCTTTTGCCACCTTTGCCAATGCATCAGCGCTAAAATGCCGTGGATTAAATTGATTAGCCAGTTTGGCGTATTCATCTGCGGGAATTTTTTGATTAAACATCGTCCATTCACCTGTCGCTGGAATGGCATATAGGCCCCAGTGGATAAACATGCCGAACTTCTGGTCTTCCCACCACTGCATCTTTCCCGGGGGTAAATTTGATCCGGGTCCTTTAACCCCTTCAAATGCATTCTTTAGATCGGTGTGAACAACGCCTTTTTGCATCGATTTCTTTTCATCCTCTCCCATTTGCTGGCCGGTGGCAACAAATGATGAAATCATTAGCAATAAGCTAAGCGAAACTATTTTAAATTGCATTTTGTCCATTAAAGTATTTTTAGAATTATAAGCTCAATTAAATCGCGTTCCGATTATAAGGTTATCATCTTGAAGATGGCAGTGTATTTTCAGAAACGGATTCAATATTTAAAGTTGCCCCCGATAAACCAGGTGAACTAACGGTAAGTTTTATATCACCTGCACCATGAGTGCTTTTAATTACAACCAACGCGCGTCCATGCCATGCTTTATGCTCGTTCCCTACATATGGATCTGTATCCTTCATGTCCGCATTCGCGACTCCCGCAATCGTTCCAGGCCCATCGATATTAAAATGCAGGCGGTTTGTCGCATTTGGTTGAAATATATTGTCCTTGTCCGATATCTCGATTGTAACATAAGACAAATCCTGTCCATTTGCTACTATTTTTTTCCGGTCTGCATGCAGCAAAATTTTTGCAGCGTCGCCGGAAGTTTTCAAAACGGTTGATTCAACTTCCTTATCATTTTCCACCCCTACTGCTTTAAGGATACCCGGCGAATAAGGCAGCACAAATTGAGCTTTATGTTCTTGTTCAAGAGTCGTTACTTTCTCCCCTATGAGTTTGTTGTTGAGATATAACCTTACCTTGGGGTACTTTGAATAGACTTCTACGTTGAGGTCCTTCCCGGTATATTCAGGCCATGTCCAACTTTCCCATGTCGGCCATACAGACCACCACGTCATTTTAATTTCCGAGGCCTCCGGGTTGGGCTCACGCACGGCCATATAAAGTTTTTCGGAGTCGTTATACAGCATGCTTCGGTAATGAGAAATTGGTTTTCGCCATCCTGTAATATCAACATCTCCACAATAGGCACCATGCCATGGAAAAAGATCATGCTCCCAGTGTTCACCAGGCACATCGCCTGAATAATACCAACGGCCTATCCCCGATTCTCCAAGATAGTCTAACGCCGTCCAAACAAAATCACCGATAACAAAATTGTTATTGTGCACTAACTTCCAATTGGCAAAAGCATCCTTAGGGTACGATTCTGTTTGAACAATTATCCGCGAAGGCACCCGCTGATGGTCAGCGGACGCATTCCACAAGTGATAATTGTAACCACCAACATCATGCGCCGCCATAAGAGGATCGAGAGTTGACCATTCTTTACCATCTTCTACAATAGCCGAGGTCACTGCACGGGTGGTGTCTATTTTTTTTACGGACCTTACAAGCATTTTAGCTGTTTCCACCGCCTCGGGGCTACCTCTCTCCACTATTTCATTGCCAATGCTCCACATAATAATTGAAGGATGATTACGATCCCGCAAAACCATCGCTCCTAAATCGCGCTTCCACCACTGGTCAAAATACCTGGCGTAGTCATGTGTATTTTTACCTGCTCTCCAACAATCAAATGCTTCGTCAATTACCAATAACCCCAATTTGTCGCAAGCATTTAAAAAAGCCTCAGAAGGAGGGTTATGAGAAGTTCTTACAGCGTTAAATCCGGCGTTTTTAAGCAACTCGACTTTGCGCTCCTCTGCGCGGTCAAAAGCTGCGGCGCCAAGGCATCCATTGTCATGGTGTGCACAACCACCATTGATCTTTATTGTTTTGCCATTGAGCTGAAACCCATTTTCAACTGTGAATTTAACAGAACGAATTCCGAAATTCGTTTTAGTTTCATCAAGTACTTTTTCATTTTGCATTAACTGTACATGGGCTTCATATAACCGGGGTGTTTCGGGTGCCCATAGCAATGGGTCCGGCACCATTATGTTTTGAGCAATTTCCTTTTCGCTGTTTGCGGCCAGCTCAACCTTTATCCGGCTATCTCCGGCATCTTTAAAATTTGGGTTCCGTAATTGCGTGCTGAGTACAATACTTTGGGCTGAACTAGTTTCGTTTTTTATTAATGTATTAATTTTAACCGTTGCCTTTTTTGAAGAAACATCAGGAGTTTCTATTGCAAGGCCCCACTGAGCCACATGCACTGCATTGGTAACTATCAGCTTAACATGGCGATAGATACCTGAACCGCTGTACCACCGACTGTTCATTTGTTGCGAATTGTCTACCCTTACGGCTATCACATTGTCCATATCAAAATTCAAATAGGGCGAAAGATCATAACTAAACGATGAGTAGCCATAAGGATAAATTCCAAGCGATTTTCCATTAATGAAAACTTCAGAATTCATGTAAACCCCTTCAAAATAAATGGAAACTTTTTTACCCTTCCATTCATTCGGGA
>JAFAKI010000008.1 GCA_019235595.1 Mucilaginibacter sp.
TCAAAAAACTGGGCGTCTTCGGCATTGTCGTGTTTGTCAGAATATTTATCCAGCACTACGGCGGCATTTCCAAAGTTCTTCGGGTCAGCAACTGCATCATTTTCTTCTTCTTTTGGGTTGATGTCTGATTCGGCCTCCTCGCCCAAAAACTTACCGTAACGCAGCCGCAACAGTTTTTGATCGTTACCTAATTCATTACTCCGGGTATTAAAGGCTTCCTTATTGATGCTGTCCTTATCACGCAGTAATTTTTCTGAATCGAGTATGATCTGCCGCTCACTTCTGAAAAACTCTGGTTTTACGTTCACGCCACCGATAAGCCCGTCCATACTTAACAATTGCGCCGTATCCTGCAAAGAAACGATATAGACATCGCTTCGGCTTTGCTGATGGTGGTTATCCTGCGCCTGCACATAAAAATAAAGCTCATCGCCAGGCTCCATGTTGAGGGATGGTAGGTTGATTATTCTTTGCAGATCATAATGCGGGTTTTGCCCGCTAAAGGATGCTCCAAATTCAATCTTTTGCTCCTTAAATTTCACTGCCTCACCGCTTCCTTTGGCAACTGTGGTATAAATGAATGCATTGTTGATACCATAATCGTCATCCACAGCGACACTGATAGTTACACGCGGTGCTTCGCCTGCATCAATATAAGTATACTGTTGTGGCGCTTTGATGTGAATGGTTGGCGGATTATCCCGTATAACCTGCAACTGATAAAGATCAGACAGCTTGCCATCAATGCTTATCTGGTAAAACCCGGATTTGCTTATTAGTTTTTGTCCCTCATAATTATTTCCATCTGTATTTTTCAGCAGGATTTTCTCACCGCTATTAAAAATCAATTGAACCTTTTTAGCTTGTACATTCAGGCTCAGTTTCCAGTTGATAGTGCTGCCATCTTCAGCCTCAATAGTGAATTTGTCCTGCTCACGGGGCGCTTTGCGCGTATAAACGGGTGGTGAAATCTTTATGAGTATAGCGCTCACCTGCGGTAATATTTTTTCGGCAATATTGTTTTTTGATGATCCGCCTACCGACGCGGACTGTTTAAGCCGTTCAATCCGCCAATCATTATGCAACCAGGTGATCTCCCAGCAAAAAACGGGCATCACCAGGAAGAACAAAATGCCTAAACGCAACCGGTAGGTAAATTGTCTTTGTATCAAAGGCACTGACCCCAAAATGCCTTCAATATGTGTCAGTTGTATTCTCTCCAGTATATTTAAGGTCGATGGCTCTTTCAATACCAGTTCGCTGCTTTCCTCAAGATCAGGATATTTCAGGTCTAAAAAAGAGGCTATCGGTTTTGCATCAATTTCCCACCATTTGCTCAGTAGCAAACTGCAGCCGTAGATCAGCAGGAAGATCAGAACGCCCCATAACCACGAAAGGTTATAAAGGGTATAGCCAAAGCTCCAAATCAAAGCGGCAAGAGCGGCGGCAAAAAAAACATCAGCAAGCAGCTGGCAGGTAATGTACCGTTGCCTTAAGCGGTTTATTTTATTTTTGCCGGGTTCAGCCATTTTTCGATACTGGTTTGGATGTATTGCGATGAGCCAGCCATCGTTCTGCAAAAAATATCAGCACCAGCAACAACCATAGGTAGCGCGACAGATCAATATGTTCTGTTACCTTGCCTATTGAAACCGATCGTTCATTAGTGATGTTTGGCATTATCTGTTGATCGCTAAGAATTCGCTTGTCGTATTTGCTATTTGGTTCCGTCGCCGGACCAATGATCAGCTTTAACAACATCTTTGGAAATTCATCGCTCCAAACCAGATCACTCCATGCCGGGTCGAAACGATTATAAAAATGATACCGGTTTTTCCCCGATTGGTTTTCCAAACTCAACACCGGGTTACCAAAGCCATCTTTCCATATGGCAAAACCTTTACGATTTCCGGTAATTGATTTGTATAAAGCAATCTTTTGATCTGACTCCGTCTCTATCCATGAATTGCTGTGGCTCGTTTTGCCATTTTCATAAACAAACATATTATCAGATTGCAATTTTTTATTCACTGGTTTTGCTGACAACCAAAACAGCCAGTTTTGTTGTGATGGCAATTGATTTGCATCGGTATATTGTTTAACAACAGCTTTATGCCTGGTAAATTGAATGATCGACTGCAAAGCAGCCTTTAAGTAACTCGCGTCAATACTGTTTTTATCAGCATAAATTGCGAACCGCCAGGTAGAAGTATCTACAGGTATCAACTCATTAGCATTTTTTAGGCCGATGGATAATTTACCACTATCAGAACGGACAGTAAAATTGGTAGACTGGTCGCCTGAACGAATAGTGTAATTTTGATAGAAGGTGCCAGATGGGTGACTAACGCCTTCCGCCATTTCAATTGCACCGTTATTTGTAAGCCACGCTTTTGCAATCCATGTGCTGACTGAGTCTGCAGGCGTAAAAGTTTGCCAATGGAGATTTAAAGATACCGATGGTTTTTCTCCGGTAAAATGAACTGCGCTGTTCGATGTAAGTAGATACACAGGCAGCGACGGCTTTATTTGCCCGTTCAGTTGCTGTGCCAAAGTCCAATGTGAAGCATAAGAGTTGTGATGGAGTGTTGTATCAGCCAAAACTTTATTAAAATCCGCTTTTGCAAAATCTTTGTCAAAATAATGAAATTCAAAACCTGATTTTATGAGTGAGTCGATCATCGGTTTGAATTTTTGATAAGCTTCTTTCAGGCTTGCTTTGGGGATCAGTATCCAGCCTTGGGTTTTTGAAAAATTATTATCCTGTCTCCATAGCGGCATGGTCAAAACAATGGCCAATAAGGTCAGCAGCAAACAGCGCAGGAGCAACAAAAGCACATCATTCAGTCTTAAACTCAGACTTCTCTTTTGTGATGCTGCAGTGATTAGTGTGATGCTGCCAACCTTTAATGTTCTCCCCTTCCTTATATTCCATAGGTGGATTGCAACGGGAATACTTATCGCCGCCAATGCAAAAAACCATATGGGGTGGAGGAAAATCATTGATTTGGTGAATGGTGAGTGGTGACCGGTGAATAGTCAATGGTGAATGGTGAATGGCCTGTTTCGGTCGCATTTTCTGGAATACAATTCGCCTTTATTCTTTCAGCTTTTAGCTTTAACCTTTCAACTCTCACCTTTATCCTTTTGCCTTCAACCTTCATTAGCCTTTATTTCGTTGTACCAGAAAATCCCTCAGGGCTTCATCGAGGGGTTGACTGATGCTGATCATCCGGTAAAAAATTCTTTTTCCAAGCAATTGCATCCTGATCACCGATAAATGCTTCTCCAATGCCTCTTTGTACTCCTCCTTTGCTTGTTTTGCATCGATAGCGATTGCTTCACCGGTTTCCAGGTCTTCCAGAGCGCCGTAGCCTTCAAAATTAAAGTCGAGTTCGTTCTGTCCCATTAAATGAAAAACAATGATCTCATGTTTTAGTGCTGAAAGGGAATCCAGTAAACGGCTAATCTCGTCATCAGCCTGGTACATATCCGTAATAAACACCAGCAACTCTTTTCGCCCTGATCCGGCAAACAGCTCTTTGTAATGAATTGGCTGCGTAAATTTTCCAGCAGGTTGTACCTGATCCAGTTGATAAAACAATCGCTGCAAGTGCTGAGGATCTGCTTTTGATGCAAGGGAAAACAATTGGCCATTAGCCAGAGTGTACAATCCCACCGAATCGCCTTGTGAGTTCGCCAGATAAGCCAGCGATGCTGCGAGATACCGAGCGTAATCTATCTTTTTAATCCCATTATTATCTTTATGGTTCATCGAGGCGCTCGCATCTATCAGAAACCTGACGGATATACTTGTCTCGATCTCTGACTCACGGATATAGTACCTATCGGACCGTGCGTACATTTTCCAATCCAACCATCTTAAATCATCTCCCGGCTGGTAACTACGGTACTGACTAAACTCCAACCCCGGGCCTTTCACCGTACTCTTATTCAAACCAATCATAAAGCCATCAACAACAGTTTTCGCCAGCAAAGGCAAATTCTTAATCGTCATCAATACTTTTGGATTGAGTTGCATGATTTTTTGATTTCGAGTTTCGGATTTTCGATTTCGGATTTATTTGATTTACAACACCGGCAGCCTTGTGCCCTCCGCACTATATCGGGCTCACACGTTCTATTGCCTGCAGCAATTCTGCTGTTACCCTATCTGTTGTGATATTTTCGGCTTCCGCTTTAAAATTGAGCAATATTCTGTGCCGTAAAACCGGGGCTGCCATGGTTTCCAAATCTTCCATGATAACGGAATATCTGCCCTTTAACAACGCTCTGGCTTTTGCGGTCAAAATTAATGCCTGCCCTGCGCGCGGGCCAGCCCCCCATCTCACCCACTCTTTTATATAATCTACATCGGTTGTGTCCGGACGAGTGGCCCGTATCAACTGACTTACATATCTTATCAGATCTTCGCTGATATTCACCTGTCGGACCAGCGCCTGTGCCTGTAAAATCTCTTGTGCTGAAATAACTGTTTCTACATCCGCTTTTTGCGAACCCGTGGTACGGTTCAGCACCTCAAATTCTTCCTCCGCTGTAGGGTAACCGATTTTCACTAACAGCAGGAAACGGTCCAGCTGTGCTTCAGGGAGCGGGTAAGTACCGGCCTGTTCGATCGGGTTCTGCGTAGCGAGAATAAAGAACGGCCTGTCGAGCGGGTAGGTTTCTCCGCCGTAAGTCACCTCAAATTCCTGCATAGCTTCGAGCAATGCAGATTGTGTTTTTGGGGGTGTCCGGTTGATCTCATCGGCCAAAATAATATTGGCAAACAACGGCCCCTTATTGAACTTAAAAAAACGCTTGCCGGTAGTATGATCTTCTTCCAAAATCTCCGTGCCGATAATATCTGTCGGCATCAGATCAGGTGTAAATTGTATGCGCCTGAACGACAAATGCAAGGCCTGCGACATGGTTTTCACGATCAGCGTTTTCGCCAGTCCGGGTACGCCTTCCAGCAGGCAATGCCCGCCTGCAAGGAACGCAACCAGCAATTCGTCCAGTATGTGATCCTGCCCAACAATTACCTTCTGTATTTCGGCTTTTAGCTGAGGCAATTTGGAGAGGAGCATTTTTATGTCTTTTTCCGTCAGTTCCAAGGTTATTAGTTTGATGCTAATTTAATACACAATCGCATATTTGACTCACCCGGTCATTGCTTCGCTCGACCCCCCTCTCTACGGCAAGCCGTAAAGAGGGGATTTATTTGCTTTTTCACCCTCTTTTCGCGTAGCGAAGAGAGGGGCGACCAGCGACTGAACGCAGTCGGGGCGAGTTAACAACACAAGATATTACCCTTTTGCTTAAATACCATGCGTTTTTATCAAAAATCAAATAAAGTATCCAAAACTTTACCGCGCTCACAAACAAAAGTGAGTTTCGCATAAAATTTTGTACTACTTTTAAATTTTCAATAATGTCGTTCGTATCAAAGTTTACTTTCATGCGGTTTAGCTATCACTCAGGCGACTGGGATACCGATCAGCGTATGCCGTCAAACCTGCTCAACTCTTTATTGGAGTACACCACTATCCCTTTCGATCCGCATGAAAAAGTGATACCGCTGAGTAGCAATGATATTTTTTCTTACCCCTTTGCTTATATCAGCGGGCATAAACTGGTGCAGTTTGATGCGCAGGAACGTTCCAACTTTAAAAAATATGTTCAGAACGGAGGCTTTGTTTTTGCTGATGACTGCAATCATGACATTGACGGTCTTTTTGCCAAATCATTTGAGGCACAAATGGCCGCCCTTTTTGGACCAACGGCATTAAAGAAAATACCTAACAACCATAAAATCTATCATTCTTTTTTCAGCTTTGATAAAGGTCCGCCGACAACCTCATTTGAGCTGAATGGCTGGGGCGACGACCTGGTACACGATTACCTGAAAGCCATCGAGATCAATGGGCGGATAGGCGTTTTGTACAGTAATAAGGACTACGGTTGCGAGTGGGACTATGATTACCGCAATAAGCGTTTCCTGGCTGAAGACAATACCAAGTTTGGGGTGAATATTATTATGTATGCTTTGAACTCATAGCCCGATTTTTATTTGCGATAAAGTGTTATCTTTCAGAAACAATTATCACAAATGCTAAACACCTATTACCTTATCGAGAATGGCCAGCAAACCGGTCCGTTTTCGCATCATGAATTAATGGACCGTGGTCTTCATGCCGAAGAACTAGTGCTTTCGCCCATCACTAATCAGTGGGAAAGCGCCGCTGCCATGTTTGAATTTGCAGATTATTTTGAATCCCAGGGCATTTATTATCCAACTCCTGCAATTCTTGCCAATTTCTGGTGGCGGGTACTGGCGTACATTATTGACTATATGATATATTACATACTCATATTCTTATTTGGGGTTGTTTTAGGGCTTATATCGGTATATACCGGTAATCATTGGTTCGATTCGGGCTTCGACTATGACACCAACCTGGGTTTAAAATTGATCTCCGTACTGGTTTTCTTTTTTTATCACGCCACTTTTGAATCAAGCCGCTTGCAGGGGAGTATAGGCAAGGTTGTTTGCAGGCTTAAGGTTGTAAACGCTGCCGGCGAACGAATTTCGTTTGGAACAGCGCTGGCCCGGAATTTCGCCAAGATATTGTCCAGCTTGTTATGCGGATTAGGTTTTCTCATGGTTTTGTGGAACGATAAAAAGCAAGCCTGGCACGATCAGCTTGCCAAAACCTTTATTATCAGGAAGCCATAGACCCATCACCCCAATAGGGTGATTTTTCACTAAAATCCTGATTTTATTTTCATTAGGTTTTCATATTCCTAAAGCCTATTTATATCTTTAGTTACTAATAATTACTGACTTGAAAAGAAAAGACTTCCTTTACCTTACGGGCATGGGCTTTGGTGCCACTATGCTCAGCCGGATACCGGTCTTTGGTTCACCCGTTCAGCATAACGGGATACTCAACGGGGCCGATACCACCCTAAAAAAGAAAATGGCCGACGTGGCCCTCAATGCGGCCCGGTCAAAAGGCGCTACCTACACCGATGTACGCATTGGCAGATATTTGAACCAGTATGTCATAACCCGCGAAAACAAAGTAGAAAACCTGGTTGATACCGAATCATTCGGCATGGGTATCCGTGTGATCGCCAACGGTTGCTGGGGCTTTGCGGCTACAGACAAACTGGATGACGACAGCATTGCAAAAGCCGCTGCTATGGCTGTTGCTATCGCCAAAGAGAACTCGCGCATTCAGGCTGAGCCGGTGCAGTTAGTTCCCCAAAAAGGTTATGGCGAAGTGAGTTGGAAAACGCCGATCGAAAAGAACGGCTTTGAAGTGCCAATGAAGGAAAAAACCGACCTGCTGCTATCCGTAAATGATGCTGCCATGAAGGGCGGGGCTAATTATGTCAACTCGATCATCTTCCTGGTAAACGAGCAGAAATATTTTGCCTCAACCGAGGGCTCTTATATCGACCAGGATATCCACCGCATATGGCCAACATTTGCTATCACCAAAATCGATGATAAGACCGGCAATTTTGAAACCAGGCAATCGTTAAGCGCTCCGCGTGGCATGGGCTATGAGTACCTTGAGCCACGCGAAAGCGACAAATTACACGGCGTTACCACCCGTTACCGCGACCGCTACGATATGCTGGAAGACGCCAAAGCAGGCGCGCCGCAGGTTGCTGAAAAGATAAAAGCAAAATCCGTTGAAGCAGGTAAGTACGATTTGGTACTCGATCCAAGCCATTTATGGCTGACTATCCACGAGTCTGTCGGCCACCCGTCAGAACTCGACCGGGTGCTTGGTTATGAAGCCAATTTTGCAGGAACCAGCTTTCTGACATTGGATAAATGGAAGTCGGGTAAATTTAACTTTGGCAGTAAGAATGTAAACATCGTAGCTGATAAAACCCAGCCCGGATCACTTGGCGCGGTGGGCTATGATGATGAGGGCGTTGAAGCTAAAAAATGGGACATTATTAAAGACGGAATATTGGTAAATTACCAGGCTATCCGTGATCAGGCACATATTATAGGGTTAAAAGAATCGCAGGGCTGTTGTTATGCCGATAGCTGGAGCGATGTACAATTCCAGCGTATGCCGAACGTGTCGCTGCAGCCGGGCAAAGATCCGCTGAGCGTGGATGACATGATCAAAAACGTTGAGAAAGGCATCTATATCATCGGCGATAGCTCATTTTCTATCGATCAGCAGCGTTACAACTTCCAGTTCAGTGGTCAGCTTTATTATGAGATTAAAAACGGAAAGATCGTGGGCATGCTAAACGACGTGGCCTATCAATCCAATACCCAGGAGTTCTGGAATTCATGTGCGGCTGTTTGCGACAAGCGTGATTATCGCCTCGGCGGGTCATTCTTTGATGGCAAAGGTCAACCAGAGCAGGTAAGCGCCGTATCTCACGGTTCAGCCACCTCATTATTTAAAGGAGTTAACGTAATCAATACAAAAAGAAAAATCTAAGATATATGGCTGTTTTAACCGAAGAAGAATGCCGCACGCTGTTAAAAAAAGCGCTTAGCTATTCAAAAGCCAACGAATGCGAGGTAAGCATCAGCGGCTCGGACGGCGGAAATTTGCGCTACGCACGAAACACTGTTTCCACCAGCGGCTCCATTAGCCAAACCAGCATGGTGATCTCCTCTGCCTATGGGAAAAAGCTGGGCATCGTCACCACTAACGAATATAGCGATACTGCTATTGAAAAAGCGGTGCGCCAATCAGAAGAACTGGCAGGATTTGCACCTGAAAACCCTGAGTTTGTATCTTTTTTAGGTCCGCAAACCTATGCGCCCCCTTCAAAAGCTTTTGACCAGGCAACGGCAGATATTACTCCAAAATTCCGTACCGATAAGGTTAGTGAAACGCTTCAGGTAGCAAAAAATAATAAATTGATAGCCGCAGGATATTTGCAAAACAGCGCTGGTTTTTCGGCCATGATGAATTCGCATGGCTTGTTTGCTTATAATACCTCAACCGATGCCAGCTTCTCGATAACGTTGCGTAGCGAAGACGGAACAGGGTCAGGCTATTCAACAAAAGACTTCAATGAAGTAAGCAAACTAGATACCCTGGCTTTCACCAAAATTGCAGCGCAAAAAGCAACCGCCTCTAAAGGTGCTAAAGCTATTGAGCCAGGGAAATATACGGTGATATTAGAGCCTGCCGCTGGTATCGTTCTTTTAGAGCAATTATATGGCGGATTGGACGCACGCAGCGCCGATGAAGGCCGCAGCTTCCTGAGCAAACCGGGCGGTAAAACCAAGCTGGGTGAAAAATTAGTGGATGAACGGATAAATATTTATTCCGATCCATCGAATCCGGAGTTGCCTACAGCGAGCTGGACCGGCGATGGCCGTCCGCAGGAAAAAACAAGCTGGATTGAAAAAGGCGTGCTTAAAAATCTGCAATACTCACGCTACTGGGCACAAAAACAGGGTGTAAAAGCAGTACCATCACCCGACGGCGTCATAATGGATGGTACCAATGCCACACTGGAAGAACTGATAAAAGGCACTGAAAAAGGCATACTGGTTACCCGGCTTTGGTATATCCGCCCGGTTGATCCCCAGACCTTGCTTTATACAGGCCTAACCCGTGATGGTACATTTTATATCGAAAACGGACAGATCAAATTCCCGATAAAAAACATGCGTTTTAACGAGAGCCCAGTAATCATGCTGAACAACCTGGATGCCTTAGGCAAACCCGAGCGCGCAGTAAGCGGCGAGTCATTCTCGAGCGCGATGATACCACCGATGAGGATACGTGATTTTACGTTCACTTCGTTATCGGACGCGGTTTAGTCAGTTGGCAGTTAGCGGTTTGCAGTTGGCATTGTTTCTACTGCAAACTGCCCACTGTAAACTGCAAACTAAATTAAACGGTCCTTCACCACCAGCGTCTCCGCCATAATATCGTGCAGGCATTGTTGTCTTTTGTTAAAAAAGCTGAGCGGGTAACCTATGATGGTGATGATTGAAAATATTTTGAACAGGTTCCTGCTAATAGATCTTCCAGTGCCTATCCGGCGCCCCTGTAGGTCGCAAACTTTTATTTTAAGTATTTGCTTACCGTAGGTGGCCTGTTTGGGCGAACATTCCATCACTATATGATAAATGATTTTGGTGATCGGTATCAAAGCCAGGATACTTAAGCCGATGACCAGCCTGGTCGATTTATCATCAATAGTATATACCGCGAGAAAAGCCAGAACAATAAACCCACCTCCGACAAATAACCAATCGAGCGCGGACGCCGTCCAGCGCTGATCAAACCCTGCAAAGTATTGGGGGGCAACCGACCTTTTATCAAAATGAAACAGCTCCCGTAGTTCGGCAATGTCATGAGCTTCCTTGTAGTCTACCATTTCGGCAGTCTTCAGAAAATCAGATGGCCTAACTGACATACCTTTTAGCTGTTCTAAGCTAAAAGGCCCCTCAGGCTTGCCATTTACAACGAGAAAGTATTCAATTGCCATGATAATTGGTTAGAATGTTTCAACGTTTCAATGTTACGTATAAAACAAAAAAGTTGTAACGTCTCCAGGCATAACCTTTCAACATTACAACTTTAAAACCTTACAACTATCTATTAGTATCTCTTCACTTCAAAGCCCGACATCGCACCGCTGAAGTGTATGTAGAATTTATTTTTTGCGGCATCAAAGCCAGGTGTTTCATAATCACAATCATTCTTTTTCGTAAATCCTTCAAAATCATCTGATGAGAAGGCCGAAGATTTGGTGATACGGCATGCTGCATTTTGTGGGATAGTAAATTTAACACTTGCTGCCCCCGTTGAAATATTGATATCGGTTGTAGCAAGCGGCTGACCTAGTTTTATGGCAAATGAACCTGCGCCTCCATTTAATTTAATAGCTTTCACTTTAAATTTTGAAAGATCAAAGTTTACGTCGGTCGCACCGGCATCAAGCTGCACATTCCATATGGGGTTTGAATTGAGTTTAATGTCAACCTTGTTACTGCTATCATTGTCATCGCTGTTAAAATTGAACCCCCTGCGGCCATCTCTCATTTTGAAATCCACTACATATGCTGAATCTTCCTTGTGGTGGTTCAATTCATAATTGCCCACTGTTTCTTTGGTCACTGCATTAAATAGCTGGTTCGTAGTGTCGCTCAGTTGGTAGCTGGTTGCACCACCGGCTATATTAAGCTGCGCAACTTTTATAGTTTGATCATATGGTGTATTAAAAGTACTGCTACCCTGTGTTTTAACAAGCCTTCCGCTGTTGTTATCGTCATTGTCGTCGCTATCATCACTGTCGTCATTATTATCGCTATGATGAGTATAGCGTGGCCACCACCATCTGCTGTATCTGTCGTCGAAATTTCCGAATACCAGCAGGGCAAAGCCTGCTATTACAACCGATATTTTAAGGATCCTTGCCCAGGCCGAGTGGTTATTTGCAAACACCAGGTTCACACCACCAATCACCAAAAATATAGGCCACAGATGAATAAGGTTGTACCAGTGAAAATGGATATATCCAAAATTATGCAGCAGAAATATGGCGCCGATCATCACCAGGATCATGCCTGGTATCAGTTTATCGTTTCTCATGATCTTAATTTTTAAGGTTAAACTGTAGGTGTATTATCGGCTGGCGGATTTGCTTCCGGGGCCTCACCTTCAGCAGGTTTTTCTTCAGTTGTGGTTGTTTTATTCCAATCAACCTGTTCCCATGGTTTTTTGCGTTCGCCTGATATCATGATGGCGCATCCCACTACGATCAGTATAACCGGCCAAAGTCTTTCAAAATCCCAATCGGGAAATATATCAAAATCATTCAGCAGGATAGAGCCTCCGATCATGATTAGCACCACCCCAAAAACGATAGCTACCAGCGAGGTGCTGTTGCGTGGCTGTACCGGATAAGGCTGATTGCGAAAAAATTGATCAGCATATGATTGACCAGGAAGTGGCTCACTAGTATAAGCTGGCCCAAACTGGCTGGTATTACTGCCTGGATTCTGTGGAGGCACCCTATAATCAACGCTAGGGTCGTTAAAGAAAGGCTTCTTTGGAAGCACGATCCAGAATATAATGTATATTAATAAGCCGCCTCCGTGAAATATAAGCGCCAGTACGAATATCACACGTACTATGACAACATCTATATTGAAATATTCGGCAAGGCCGGCACAAACACCAGCGATCTTTCGATGGAATTCGTCGCGATATAATTTCCTGTCCATTTTATTTACGTTTAAATCGGTTTTCATAATTTATTTACCTGAATCAAATTCCTTAGAATCTGAATATTTATATAATTGTTATCGTAGTTTCTCTTTATATCTGTCCTCCAACCGGCTTAATTATCAATTCGTCCACGTTGGCGCCGGGGCTCATTTTGTAAACATTTACAATGGCCGATGCAATGTCTTCGGGTAATACAAATTGGTCTTTAGGTATCGTGGTGCCTTCCCACGAATTGGTTAGTGTCGAGCCCGGGATAACTGCCGTAACTTTCACATTATGAGGCATCATCTCCAGCCGCATCACTCTACTGAGACCCAGCAGCGCAGCTTTTGTTACACTGTAAGTACCTGCCGCTGCAATAGGATCAAGCGCTGCAACCGAGCAGATTGTGAAGATATGCCCTTCGCGTGCAGCGATCATACTTTTACCAAAATACCGGTATAGATGATAAGCAGGCATGTAGTTGGTGTTCAATTGTTTTTCAAAAGCCGTCTCGCTTTCATCCAGTATGCTTACTGGGTCAAACATGCCCAGGTTGTTTACGATGATGCTGATAAAACCCAGTTCCTGTTCGGCTGCTCCGGCAAATTTTAGCAGTTGCTCCTTTACACTACCATCGGCAACCTGTGTAAATACTTTAATCTGCGGATTGATTGACAGCAACTCTTGTTTGAATTGAGCCAGTTCGCTTACATTTCGTGAGCAAACAGCCAGGTTAACACCTTCTTTGGCAAAAGCTATGGCGATGGATCGTCCCATGCCTTTAGTTGCGCCGGTTATTATTGCATTTTTCATTTTGTTGTGTTGGTTTGGTTTTATCCTGCTGTTGTTAGTACAAATCTACTTCTGATTACAGGACATTTATTATGCTTTTGGGGAAGTATAAACAAATTCTCGGTAAACAGGGGGAAATTAGCGGTAAATGGTGTTGATAACATTCTATGCCGGTAAATAAGTGTCAATATGACCTTTTGTAGAATATACTCCCCGAATCATGTATTTTTTGCCTATTGATTTTTGACCGATATCCTGTTGTAAGCATAATCAAGGTATTTTTTAAAACCGGAACACTTATTGTACATGATATTATAATATTATAGAAGTCTTTAACCTTAAAATAATTTGTTATGAACTCACAAACATTAATCGGAATCGTTGTATGCGTCACGCCACTGGTGTTAATCATCGCAACATTGATCATCAGAGGTAAAAAACTGTTTGATTGATCAAAAGACTGGTGTATTATTCAGATTTGGTGCAAGCGGCAACGTAAAAAAATCGCACCTTCTCGAATAAGAGCTTATAAATAATAGCTACTTTACCATTGAAAATTTGCCCGCTACTTCTGCAAGATGAGCCGTTTGCTTCGGATCTACAGGACGGACGCCGCCAATAACCAGTGAGCTATTGACAATTTCAATCTCCCAGTTAGTTTTAGCTGTATCTGCTATTACGTTTCTGAAGGCTTTGGTCATTGAGCGCAGCGCCTTCGACTTATTTGCGGCCACAACGTTAAATTTTTTGCTGAATGCAGGATCGTCCTTAAAATATACCTCGGTTGGATGCCCCGGGTTCTCCATTTTATCAGCGACTTTCTCCTGGGTTATCGTAAGCCGGCCAAAGTCATTTCTTAAAGTAGCCGATGCCCATACCTGGTATTTGTATTGATCTTTGCCAGAGTCAGGA
>JAFAKI010000015.1 GCA_019235595.1 Mucilaginibacter sp.
ATACGGCCAGCAGCAGGAGGCCGTGAAAACCGGCAAGACCCCGGCCATTGATGCCTATGGCCGCAATCTGAATAAATTGGCCCGTGAAGGCAAGCTTGATCCCGTGATCGGACGTAAAAATGAAATTGAACGCGTGATCCAGATTCTGTCACGCCGTACCAAGAATAATCCCGTACTTTTAGGCGAGGCTGGTATTGGTAAGACTGCCATTGTTGAAGGCCTGGCCCAGCAGATTGTGCAGGGCGATGTGCCGGAATTGTTGCGTGACAAGACCATCGTGGTCTTGGATTTGGCCATGATGATTGCAGGCACCAAATACCGTGGCCAGTTTGAAGAACGTATGAAAGCGGTGATGAACGAACTGGAAAAATCACCTGACGTAATTTTATTTATCGACGAGATACATACTATTGTTGGTGCTGGTGGTGCTTCAGGCTCATTGGATGCATCAAACATGTTCAAACCTGCTTTGGCAAGGGGCGAAATCCAATGCATCGGCGCTACTACCTTGGACGAATATCGTCAGTATATCGAAAAAGATGGCGCTTTAGACCGTCGTTTCCAGAAGGTAATGGTTGAGCCTGCTACACCAGATGAAACTATCGAGATATTGACCCGCATTAAGGATAAATACGAAGAGCACCATGGCGTAACTTATACTCCCGAAGCAATTAACGCTTGCGTTAGTTTAACAGCAAGATATATTACTGACAGGTTTTTACCAGATAAAGCTATTGATGCGCTGGATGAATCAGGTTCACGCGTGCACCTGACCAATATCCATGTTCCGCAAAATATTCTGGATGTTGAAGCTAAGATCGAACAGATCAAAATTGAAAAGAACAAAGTTGTTCGCAGCCAGAAATATGAGGAAGCCGCAAAATTGCGCGACACAGAAAAGCACTTGCTGGAAGAACTGGAACAGGCTAAAGCAGTTTGGGAAGCTGAGACAAAATCAAAACGCTATACCGTAACTGAAGAAAATGTTGCTGAAGTGGTAGCTATGATGACCGGTATACCGGTTCAAAGAGTAGGACAGGCAGACAGTCAGAAATTGCTGCAGATGTCTGAAACTATATCGAGCAAGATCATCGGTCAGGACGAGGCGATCAAGAAATTGACCCGTGCTATACAACGTACCCGTGCCGGATTAAAAGATCCTAAAAAACCTATTGGTTCATTCATATTCCTTGGTCCTACTGGTGTAGGTAAAACCGAGCTGGCAAAAGAACTTGCACGCTTTATGTTTGATACCGAGGATGCCCTGATACAAATAGATATGAGCGAATACATGGAGAAATTCGCTGTATCAAGATTAGTTGGTGCGCCTCCGGGCTATGTAGGATACGAAGAAGGCGGACAGCTGACTGAGAAAGTTCGCCGTAAGCCATATGCAGTTATACTGCTGGACGAGATCGAAAAAGCTCACCCTGATGTATTCAATATCCTGTTACAGGTATTGGACGAAGGTCAGCTGACCGACTCACTGGGCCGCAAAGTTGATTTCAGGAATACTATCATCATCATGACCTCGAATATTGGCGCACGCCAGCTGAAAGACTTTGGTCAGGGCGTTGGTTTCAACACAGCAGCCAAAACCAACCAGGCTGATGCGCATTCAAGAGGCGTGATAGAAAACGCTTTAAAACGCGCCTTCGCACCAGAGTTCCTGAACCGTATTGATGACGTGATCGTGTTCAACTCACTGGGTAAAGAAGAAATATTCAAGATCATCGACATCGAACTGGCTTCATTATTCGGCCGCGTAAATACGCTGGGTTACAAGATCGCCCTTACCGACAATGCAAAAGAGTTCATCGCCGATAAAGGTTTCGACTCGCAGTTCGGCGCCCGTCCGCTAAAACGAGCTATTCAGAAATACCTGGAAGATCCGATCGCCGAAGAAATATTGAAAGGCGAATTGTCTGAAGGTGACACCATGGAGGTGGATTATGACAAGGAAACAGATCAAATCAAAGTGATCGACAAAAATAAAAAGGGCGAAAACAAAAAGCCTAAAGAAGAAGAACAGGAATAATTGATATTGCTGAAGTAAGTAAAACCCCGCCGATAAAAAACCGGCGGGGTTTTTTATGTGCATTTTACAAAAACGTCACCCTCAAAAAAGCAAAAAAATATATTGGGGTGTATCATTGTT
>JAFAKI010000387.1 GCA_019235595.1 Mucilaginibacter sp.
GATCGTGTTTGCCTGAGTATAAAAAATGATCCTGCAGATCGGGAGTAATGAAATACTTTTCTGTATTACTGATCATAAAACCTGCATCGATTAAAGCATTTACAACAACTTCCAGAGAGGGCATTTGAGCAATCGATCTTTCCAGCATCACCGGGAAATAATGATTAAGCCAATATCCCCGCATCTGGCTGGGTGTTGCGGTAAATAAGACCAACGTGGCTTCCGGTTTTAAAACGCGGTTAATTTCGTGAAATGCTTTGACCAGATCTGCCCAGTGATGGATTGTTAAAGTTGCTATCGCTCCGTCAAACAAAGCATCTTCAGTAGGTATGTTTTCGGCCGTGCCAATGAACCATTTAACATCATTTTTGCCCGACCTGGCAATTTTCAACATTTCCTCAGACGGTTCAATCCCATAAAAAGCAAGTCCCTTACTGGTAAGCGCGGTGGTATAGTTACCCGTTCCGCAGCCAATGTCAATATACAACGCACCCTTTTGCGGCAATAGCAGGTCATAAAGCCTTTCCGCCAGGTACGGATCAGCTTGCCGGGTTGAATTATATCCCTTCCCGATATTGTCATACAAGATATCGCCGTCCATAGTTACCTGATATGTTTATGATGCTGGGGTTATTTTATTCCTGATAAAGTTAATATTCTGAAATAGGTTAAATCATAAGTAATTTAAAAATTTGCTATGTCACCAACGGTCGAGGAATCGTTAAATAAGGTTTGAGAAACAACACTTGTATGATCAAAATAGGCTGACAAGCTGTGAACATAAAATAACAAAACCTTGAATGAAAACTAGCCACAATCGGACTAAATTCGAACTGCTTAGCAGAAAAATATTAGAATATTATCGACTATTGTTAGATGGTTGGAGCCCCCCTCAGTACCAATGAATATCTTAGCCGCTCCTATACCGCAATGTCCCGGAGTGAATACAATTCAGGCCAAATAAAATTTTTAAGTGTGCCAGGGGGGCGTTACAAAGTGGGGCGAAATTTTCATGATGTCACGAAATCCGAAGAAACCGCATCATTTCTTCGTAATACTCGATAACCGCTTTTTCCGCTTCAGTCTTCCGAATAATATGGTGTCCGAATAACTTTTCTCTTAACTGTTGATAAAGACCTATAGAATGACCAATAGATCGCATAATTGATTTTTTGTCATGTCCCGCCAGGGTATTTTTAAGTGCAGACAGATCACCTGAATTGAGCTGCATTTCTACTTTTCTTACACCCCGGGGTAAATTACCATTGCTGAGATGTAGCAGAGGCCCGAATACAACCATTCTTAAGTATCCCATGAAATCCAGCGCCTCGAAATATTCACCGCGACCAACCTTTAACAAGCCGTAATGTACCCACGTCCAAAAACGATCTTCAATCCATTGGTAATCTGGATGAGGGAAATTTGCCTCGGAGTGTTCTATACGATTCTGAAGTTGCTCTTCCCTATCAAATAATATTACAGGTGTTTCTATTCTTGTGCCGAATTCCTCAATTGTTACAAATTTAAGGTCAACATGGAGCAGTGGATCACTAAACAAACAGATCAACAAACGAGGTTCGCCAACGTGCTCGCCGGTGAATGCATTTAAAAGATTTCCCAGGCGATTAGCATAGCCCGTCATCCTTTCCTTATCAGCACCGATCGGCTCAGCAGTGACTATAATCAAATCGAGATCAGAAAAGACATCAAGCTCAGCAGTGATCCATGACCCAGCCACAGCAACACCTGTAATATTTTCATCTGATCTAAGAATAGAAACTGTTTGGGAAGCAAATTTCTGGTGGCTATTTTTATAATTTGATAAGATCATATTGCAAAATTAGTTATTTGCGAATTTCATGAGGTGCGCTGGATAAGGTCCCACAAATTCCCGTATAGATCTTCGAAGACTGCAACAATGCCATATGATTCGACCATTGGTTCACGAACGAACGAAATTTTATGAGCTAACATATTGTTGTAATCACGAAAGAAATCATCAGTTTCCAGAAATAAGAAAACCCTGCCGCCCGTTTGGTTGCCAACCGTCGACAATTGCTGATCATTTGATGCCTTCGCCAGTAATAAGTTACAACCTGAAGAACCTGGAGGTTGAATTAAAACCCACCTTTTAACCTCAGACAACTTCGTGTCTTCTATAATTTCAAACTTTAGCTTTGTTACGTAAAAATTCAGAGCCTCATCATAGTCTTCAACCAACAGGGCAATATGGATGATCGATTGCTTCATTTTTGATTTTGATGGACAAAATAATAAAAAAACAGGCTTCCTGTTTTCTTGTGGAATGGTCTTGTGATTCGGAATATGGTATTGACAACTTGGGTTGAATGGATTTTATAAGCTTGTCCGATTCGGGGCAGGACTCGAACATACGTCTTTTAGCCGGCGGATATGAGCCCGGCGAGTTACCAATATAAATAACAAAGCCCCGAGTTTTCACTCAAGGCTTTTTCAGGTAGCGGGAGCAGGACTCGAACCTACGACCTTCGGGTTATGAGCCCGACGAGCTACCAACTGCTCCATCCCGCACTCTATTGGCGGATTTCACCGATTTTTTTGCGATTACTCAGATTGAAATTCAGTGTAATCTTATACCCAATCTGTGAAATCTCTATTTTTAATTGGGACTGCAAAGATATAATTCGTTTCTTTGCAGTCCAAATAATATTTTATTTATTTTTTTATGAGTCATAAGGCAGGTTTTGTAAGCATAATTGGTAAGCCAAACGCAGGCAAGAGTACCCTTATGAACGCGCTCGTGGGCGAAAAGATGTCTATCATCACCCCAAAAGCACAAACCACGCGGCACCGCATACTGGGCATCGTGAACGGGGAGGACTACCAAATTGTATTTTCGGATACGCCGGGCATCATGAAACCTCATTATGCATTGCAGGAAACCATGATGCACCAGGTAAATGGCTCGCTGGTAGACGCCGACCTGGTATTGCTGGTAACCGACATCAACGAAAAGCATGACGAGAGTGATATCCTGGAAAAATTGCAGGGCTCCTTTGCGCCATTATGTGTGATCATCAACAAGATCGATAAGTCAGACGAGGAAACGGTGAAGCAGAAAATAACCTATTGGCAAGAAAAGTTAAACCCGAAAGCCATTTTTGCTGTTTCGGCATTGAAGGAGCATAATGTGTTGGCGGTAATGAACTTTGTAATGGAACATTTGCCCGAACATCCGGCTTATTACGAAAAGGATTTCCTTACCGATCGCAACGACCGCTTTTTTGCCTCAGAGATCATTCGCGAGAAGATATTTAAGATGTACGAAAAGGAAATTCCTTATAGTACAGAAGTGATCATAACAGCTTTTAAAGAAGGGGATGAGCTGTACCGCATTAGTTCGGAAATTATTGTTGAGCGTGAGTCGCAAAAGAATATTTTGATTGGTAAGGGCGGCGAAAGCCTGAAAAAAGTTGGCACCTATGCCCGCAAGGACATGGAGGAGTTTTTCCAGAAAAAAATCTTCCTGGAAATGTTTGTAAAGGTGATTCCCGACTGGCGCAGCAAAAAAAATTATCTGAAAAAATTCGGGTACGAAGACTAATTTAGATGTGAGATTTGAGACATGAGATATGAGACACTGCCTTAGTGACTCGCAATATAATCTCACTTCTCAAATCTCACTTCTCAAATCTAAACAAGAATGAGCAATATAGTAGCAATAGTAGGCAGGCCGAATGTGGGCAAGTCGACCTTATATAACCGATTAACCGAAACGCGCAAAGCCATTGTGGACGATTTTAGCGGCGTTACGCGCGACCGTCACTATGGCGTTGCCGAGTGGATCAACCGCCCGTTTACGGTGATCGACACCGGAGGCTATGTGGCCCATTCTGAAGACGTTTTTGAGGCTGCCATACGCGAACAGGTGGTTATTGCTATTGAAGAAGCTACAGTGATCCTTTTCCTGGTGGATGTAACTACAGGTATTACCGATCTGGACGATGAGATTGCCGCCCTCCTACGCCGCAGTAAGAAGCCGGTGTATGTGGTGGTGAACAAGGTAGACAATAATTCACAACAATCAGATGCTACTGTGTTTTATAGTTTGGGTTTGGGCGAGATATACAACATCTCCTCTATGACCGGATCAGGAACCGGCGAGTTATTAGACGCTGTAGTAAAGGATTTTGACGACGAGCCGCTTGAAGAAAATGCACTGCCCAAATTCGCCATCGTTGGCCGCCCGAACGTGGGTAAGTCTTCTATCATTAACTCGCTGATCGGCAAAGAGCGCAATATTGTTACCCCGATTGCTGGGACCACACGTGATTCAATCCATATTCATTATAACCAGTACGGTCACGATTTTATGCTGGTTGATACTGCGGGTTTGCGTAAAAAGACCAAGGTTAAAGAGAATATCGAGTTCTACTCGGTAATGCGGACCATCAAGGCATTAGAAGAAGCTGATGTGGTGATCCTGATGATCGACGCGGTAGAAGGCATCGAATCGCAGGACATCAATATTTTTCACTTAGCAGAAAAGAATAAAAAAGGCATCGTGATTGTGGTGAACAAATGGGATTTGATCGAAAAAAATAACAAAACCAGCAAGGTTTTCGAGGAAATGATCCGGAATAAGATCGCACCGTTTACAGATGTTCCGGTTGTATTCACTTCGGTTACCGAGAAGCAGCGAGTATTGCGCGTAATTGAAACGGCAGAAAAGGTTTACGAAAACCGCAAGAAAAAAATTCCTACCTCAAAATTGAACGAGGTGATGCTGCCAATAATCGAGAGCTTCCCGCCGCCATCCACTAAAGGCAAATACGTCAAAATAAAATACATCACCCAACTGAATGGTGTGGCGCCGATGTTTGCCTTTTTCTGTAACCTGCCGCAATATATCAAAGAACCATATCAGCGCTTTTTGGAAAATAAACTGCGTGAGAACTTTGATTTTACGGGCGTTCCGGTACAGATATTCTTCAGGCAGAAGTAGTTTTCAGATGTGCAAATGAGTAGATGTGCAAATTAAATAATCAAAACCATCTGCACATTAATTCGAGTCCTTCTGATTAATAGTAGCAATAGCCTTCTTCAGCGTCTCGTCGTCACTGTTTAGTGCCTGGTAGTAAGCGCTATCTCCCCATTTGAAACGGGCAGCAAAGGCTTTGAGAAGTAATTTGATATTACCTTTTGAGATTTTTACTTCCTTTGAGTCCATCTCTTTCAGCGTTTTGGAGGCGTAAACTATAAAATCGTCAAACTGATTATCGGTTACGGTATAATCATTCAAAAAGCTGTCATCGGTTTTATAGTTGTTCAATATGCCCTGCATCTTGTCAATCACAAAGGCGCTGAAAAGCTGCTGGTTGCCCAATTCCTGTATCAGCATGGTATTACCGGTGGTATCAGCCGGAACAAATACGTCGGGCATAATGCCGCCTCCGCTAAAGACTTTACGGCCAGATGAGGTATGATACACCGCTGCCTTTTTAAAGCTGCTGTCTTTTAAATAATTTTCTTCAGAGAATAGTTCGCCTTTCTGTACGCGTTCGTTTACTTCGTTGTGATAACTTTCTGTACCTTCTTTATATGATTTTTGTATTGAACGACCAGATGGCGTGTAATACCTTGCCACTGTAAGGTTAACTGCCGAACCATCGTTAAAAGTGAATTGCTGCTGAACCAGCCCCTTGCCAAATGAACGCCTGCCGACAATAACTGCCCGGTCAAAATCCTGCAGTGCCCCGGCCAGTATTTCGCTTGCCGATGCAGAGTATTCATCTATCAAAACCGCCAGCTTGCCTTCTTTAAATAAACCCGAGTCGGTCGCTAAGTACTCAGCGCGTGGTTCATGAACACCTTTGGTGTATACAATCAGTTTGCCTTTTTCCAGGAACTCGCTGGCCAGTTCGGTAGCCGCGCTCAGGTAGCCGCCACCGTTTCCTCGAAGGTCAAGTACCAGCTTTTGCATACCTTTGGCCTTTAGCTTTTTAAGCGCATCGCGAAAATCAGGATCGGTAGTTGCTGCAAACTTGCTGATCTTGATATAGCCTGTCGATGGCGTAGCCATATAGGATGCGTCGAGACTACTCAGGTCTACATGTCCGCGTTTGAGGTGATAAACTTTTATAGATTGATCAGCAGGTTTTAAAACGGAAAGAATTATCTCAGAATCACTTTCACCCTTAAAAAGTTTATTTACAAATGATGGCGTAAGCTTAGTGCCCGAAATTTTTTTATTGTTTATCTCAATCACTTTATCGCCATCAACAATTCCTGCTTTTTGAGCCGGGCCGTCACCGTAAACCTGTGTGATTACTAAAGTATCTCGAAGGATCTGGTATTCAATACCGATGCCGTTAAACCCACCATCGAGCCGCTCGTTAATAGACTCGGCCTGTTGAGGTGGTAAGTAGAGCGAATGCGGGTCGAGGTTTTGGAGCAGGTTGTTTACCGCAACGCCCTCAATACTGTCTACATTCACCGAGTCGACATAATTGTGATGCACCAGCTGCAATACTTTTGAAATTTTACTGCTGCCCGGAAAAGAGAAACCGCGGCGGGGACTTTCGGCCAGGTATAAACCAATGGCTACACCTAACAGAATAAGAATTGTTGACCGGAAAATAATCTGCGCCGCTCTTTTCATACCGTGACGACAAAGTTAATCAATTGAAATTGAAGGCAAATAATTATATACACGCATTACTTACATTTAATGATTTTTAACGAATTTTGTTACAAGAACATATAAAAAATGGAACGGACCACCGAAAAGGACTCTCACTATAATAACCTGGAGCAAATGCCGGTGTCTGAGATTCTTAGAAACATTAATAACGAAGACCATACTGTGCCTGATGCCGTTGCTGAGGCACTTCCGCAAATAGAAAAGCTGGTTGAAATAACTGCCGAAAAGATGAAAAATGGCGGACGCTTGTTTTACTTCGGCGCAGGGACCAGTGGCAGATTAGGGGTAGTTGATGCTTCAGAATGCCCGCCTACATTCGGCGTACCGTTTGACATGGTGGTGGGCCTGATAGCAGGAGGGGACGGCGCCATTCGGAAAGCAGTAGAGTTTGCCGAAGATGATATGGAGCAAGCCTGGAGAGACCTGTCGGCATACCATATCAGCGAACGCGATGTGGTGGTGGGTATTGCCGCATCGGGCACTACACCTTATGTGATCGGCGGCTTGCGGATGGCTAATGAAAGAGGCATTGTGACAGGCTGTATTGTATGTAATACAGGCAGTCCGGTGGCAGCAGAAGCCAGATATCCGGTTGAGGTAGTAACCGGGCCTGAATTTGTGACAGGCTCGACCCGTATGAAAGCCGGAACGGCACAAAAGTTGGTGCTGAATATGCTGAGTACCTCTGTTATGATTCAGTTGGGGCGTGTAAAAGGTAACAAAATGGTGGATATGCAGCTGACAAACAATAAACTGGTCGACCGAGGTACGCGTATGGTGATGAACTACACTGGCCTGAGTGAAACGGAAGCTGCTGAACTATTGATGAAATACGGAAGCGTGCGTAGGGCAGTTGAAGTGCATATGCAGGGGGAGTAGATGTGCAGATGGTTTGGATGTGCAGATATGCAAATGAGGAGATGTGCGGATGAATATCTTAATTGACTAACAAATTATTTGCACATCTACATATCCGCACATTGAAATGGATGCTTGAACGATTTCATAATTGAATTAAAAGGCTCTCCGCTGAGAGAGTAGGAAGGGTTGATTTAATGCACGAGATAGAGCCATATTATAAATGGAGAGATGATTACATCGCATCGGAAGATGAGTTTTCACCTTTTTATGCGACGGAGTATAGCGAGTTTGAGTACGATAAACAAGTATACAATTACCTGCTGCATCCGCAATGGGACTCCTTTGGCTCTAATACCTTATACCTGAAAGTTCTTTTTGCCGATTATGAACGCGGCTATACCATCATAGAGTTTATAGGCGAATGGAACGATGCAATAAGCAACGACATCATGCTCCTAAAACGCGAACTGCTGGAATTGATGATGGATAATGGGATTAACAAATTTGTTCTGATAGGCGAAAATGTGCTTAATTTCCATACATCGGACGATTGTTATTACGAAGAGTGGTTCCAGGAAGTGGAGGATGGCTGGATCGCCGGGGTTAATTTTCGTCAGCATGTGATCGACGAATTTAAACGTAACAATATCGACTACTATATCAACTTCGGCGGCGAACTGGACGATATGATCTGGCGTAACCTTAAACCCCTGCAATTCTTCAAAAAAGTAGAGGAGCAACTCATCAAAAGACTGAACTGATGTGCAAATTTGCGGATGTGCAGATGTGCAAATGAGTAGATGTGCAAATGAATTAATTAAAATAATCTGCACATCTGCATATTCGCACATCAAAAAATTAACTAGTTTCGTATAAATAAAAAATCAATTTTTATAAAAAATGGAAAATCAAAACCAGGATTACACTTATCAGAATGTAGTCCAGATAGAAGACGCGGATCAGTCGCGCAAGTTTATAGCAAGTGTATTTTTATGGATGTTTGTAGCTTTAGGTTTATCAGCTGCCTTTGCATATGTATTTTCAGTCACGCCTTCTTTGTTAGCGTTGATATTTGATATTACGCCTACGGGAATTCATTTTACCGGCCTAGGTCTTCTCGCCATGTTTGCTCCTTTAGTATTTGTATTAATAATGCGATTTGGGATGAACCGTATCTCTTATGGAGTGCTCACAATATTGTTTATTGCTTATGCGGCGATTACGGGGATTAGTCTTACTATTATTCTCTTGTATTTTACAGCTTCATCAGTGTTAGGAGTATTCTTGACCACATCTGTTGTATTTGGCATAATGGCAATAGCTGGATACACTACAAACACTGACTTAACCAAATTTGGATCAATCTTGATAATGTTACTTATCGGAATCATTGTCGCAACATTGTTGAACGCATTGCTTCTACATGATTCTGGCTTGGCTATGTTAATCAATTACATTGGTGTTGCAGTATTTGTCGGTCTTACCGCTTATCACGTTCAAAAATTGAAAAGAATAGGTGCCGGCATCGAATATGGTGACGCATCTACTAAGAAGTTAGCATTAATGGGTGGTTTAACCCTTTATCTCGATTTCATAAATTTATTCATTAGATTGATGTTAATTTTCGGCAGAAGAAGATAAAAGCAATTAATCTTAAAATTTTTAAGATCCCGGTTATACTCAATAACCGGGATTTTTTGCTTTATAGTATGCTGATTGCTTGATATTTAGAAATAAGGTTGTATTTTTAGCTAATTATCAACCTGTAAAACATCGGTTTCTATCGTTTCGTGAAGAGACTTTTAGCTATATCCCTGCTTTTGGTGCACCTGTACAGCTTATACGGGCATACGGCATTGTATTTTTATTCCCTTTACAGGTCGGATAAATTGTTTAACGAACAGATCAGCATGGATAAATATAGCCTTGATGATTTGGTATCCGTTAAAGTCCCGGTTAAAATGCCCACTATCGATGACTGGAATGATTATGTACCCATTGCCGGGCAGGTGCAGTTTCAGAACAACAGCTACAATTACGTTAAAATGAGGATGACAAAGGATACCCTTTACCTGATGTGTATCCCCAATTATAAAAAGACGAGGCTTATCAGCCAGAATATTATTAATGCACGTAAAATTGCCGATATTCCGAATAGTAAAAAGGATCATGTGCCATTTGGTAAGTTAAGCACCTTGAGCGACTATAACTGCCAGGTAGTAAAATATCTTTTTATTATTCCTGTTGCCACCTTAAAAACAAACAATCCCGATATCAATTCTGGTATTATTGATCATACGCTCCCTAGTCCCGCCCCACCACCTAAGTGCTGATTCTCTAGTCAAATTTTTCGGGAATAGTTATGTTTAGCCAATAGCTGTCTGTTTGCTGTGCTCTGTTCTTTTCTGGCATAATTGCCCAGAACAAAGATGTTAAACAAACTAGCCCAATTCGCCTGTATTTGCGCAGACCAATTCTGTGCCACAGATCAGGCTTAGAAAATCGAAATCTTATTTAGATGCATCGCTTTTCACCTGCGTCAACTTGGGTGTTAGGTGATAAAATAGCACTTAAAACAATGAAACTTAAAAAACATATACCTAAAGTAATTATCTCGGCGGTTGCCCTACTCGGTATAACCGGGTTTATTGCATATCGCAATGCAGAGCCCTCGCCCCATGCACAAATGGTCGAGCTGCTACGCGCCCTGGTAAAGCGCAACAACAACGTGGCCAATCCTTTTAATGCAAACCCAAAGCTGGCTTATATCGACTCGCTCTTAAATCGGCCTGGTAATAGCCAGAATATTTATTCGCTGAAATCAAAAGCTCCTTTATTGCTAAAAGAAGGGCAGGAACAAAAGGCCGTCGACATCTATGAAAACCTGATGAATAAGATGGACTTCGACGCCGTCAATGAGATGCTCCCGGACATGGGCATTGCTTATATGCGTTTAGGTGAGCGTAGCAACTGCATGCTCAACCATACGGGTTCGTCCTGCATCTTTCCGATAAAAGATGAGGGCGTTCATCGTATTAAAACAGGTTCGCAAAAGGCCATCCAGACATACGAAACTATATTAAGAGCTAATCCAGGAGATTTGACTTCACGTTGGCTGCTGAATGTAGCCTTTATGACACTCGGCACCTACCCACAAGCTGTGCCAAAAGAGTTTTTGATCCCTAACCTCGATGCAGATACCGGGTATAAAGTGAAACCGTTTACCGATATGGCTGCCGATCTTGGCCTTAATATTTTTGGACGCGCCGGCGGTGTTATTATTGATGATTTTAATAACGACGGCTACCTCGATATCGTTACGTCCGGTTGGGACCTAACCGATCCTATGCATTATTTCCAGAATAATCAGGACGGGACATTTACTGATGTTACCGAACAGAGCGGTCTGAAAGGAATAACCGGAGGCTTGAATATTCAGCAGTTGGATTACAATAACGATGGCAATCTTGACATTTTCGTTTTAAGGGGCGCCTGGAATACCGAAGGTTTTGGAAATCAGCCGAGCTCGTTGTTGCGAAATAACGGCGACGGCACTTTTACGGATGTTACAATACCAAGCGGACTATTGTTTTTTCATCCAACACAGGCTGCTACCTGGGCCGATTTTAATAACGACGGCTACCTGGATGTGTTTATCGGCGCCGAAAACTCCGGTGGTATGGATGCTGGAGGTACCCATGTGTGTATGTTATATATTAATAATGGCGACGGCACTTTTACTAACGTAACAGATAATGCGCATTGTAACCTGGCTGCGTATGTAAAGGGAGTAACATCTGCCGATTACAACAACGACGGCTGGCCCGACATATTTATATCGACAATGGATGGTTATAAATACCTTTTAAAAAACACGGGCAAACCCGGGAAAGAGGTGCAATTTGAAGATGTTTCCATACCTGCGGGCTTTGGCAAAAATAACGAACCCACCTTTACCACCTGGTTTTTTGACTATAATAATGATGGTTGGCCCGATATAATGGTTAGCGACTATAACAACAGAATGAATAAGCCGCTGGGTTATTTCGCTGCCGCTGAAGGTATGGGCAAGCCAGTTCCAAAAATGGGGAATGTGTTTTTATACCGCAATAACCATGACGGTACTTTTACCGAAGTGACCAACGAGGTAGGCCTAAATAAAGTGGTTTACAGTATGGGGGCTAATTTTGGCGATATTGATAACGATGGTTACCCCGATATGTACTTTGGCACCGGGAACCCCGATTTCCGGTCGTTGGTGCCGAATAAGCTGTTCAAAAATATAGATGGTAAACGATTTGCTGATGTGACGACTTCGTCGCGCACAGGTAATTTGCAGAAAGGACATGGCGTAGCTTTTGCTGATTTGCGGAACACAGGTATTCAGGACATCTTTGTAGAAATGGGCGGAGCTTATAAAGGCGATTCTTATAACAGTTCGCTATATGTAAATCCCGGTCAGAATAATAACAATTGGATAGCCTTAAAACTGGAGGGTGTAAAGGCAAACCGTTGCGCCATAGGCAGCCATATTAAAGTGACCTTTACGGAAAACGGCGTAAAAAGGAGCGTTTATAAAGATGTTAACTCGGGTGGTAGTTTTGGCTCGTCGCCATTACGGCAGGAGATCGGAATTGGCCAGGCTAAATGGATTGATGATATCGAAATCAGATGGGCTGGCAGTCAAACCATACAACGTTTCAAAAATTTAGCGCCCAACCAGTTTTTGCATATCACGGAGGGCGATGATAAACCAATTGCTATGCATCTGAAAAAATTAACATTCAAGCATAAGGCAGGCATCCCGATGTGTATGCCTGCGAATGCCAGTATAAATAAATAAACAATTATTGTAGTAATATGTTAACCATAAGCAAAATAACACTTATATTTAAGACATATTTAACCTTAAAACCATGAAGAAAATTTTGTTAATATGCTGTTTGTTTATCGGATTAACAGCAGTACGCGCCCAAAGTACCCACCCTTCGGTTGGTAACCCCGTAGAAAAAGCCAAAGGCTTACAAAAAGAGTTAAAACTAACCGATACTCAGACTGAGAAAATAACGGCCATTTATAAGGAATCTTCTGAAAAATTTGAGAAAATTAAAAAAGATGAAAAGGGAAATACAAACAGAATGATGGTAGCCATACGCCCTTTGCGCGAAGCTACTGTTAAAAAAATAAAGGCCGTATTAACCCCTGCCCAGGCAGCCAAATATGATAAGCTAGTAAAAGATACCAAAGGCGGCGGTAACGGTTGGAGCGATGGGTGGAGCGCTACAAATTAACAAAGACTAAAACATAAAGAAAATGCCCCGAGAGGGGCATTTTTATTTCCTGTCTGTTTACTGCTTCTTCAGCTTAGAAAGCCTGATGATGATGAGCACAAGCGGCACAAGCATAATAACACATGACGCCGAAGCAATTACTATACGCCAGGTTTGATGCTCATGGATGCCATTGATGATGCTATTTACATTCACGATCATCATTCCGACGAAGATGACCATGATCAGTACTAATAATGTCTTTGGTGATCCCATATGCTAAGTTACTACTTAAAAACAAAAGCCCTGATGAATTTCATCTGGGCTTTGATATTTTATTAACTCCCTCTCCCTTGGAGAGGGTCGGGGTGAGGCTACTTCGTAACGTACATCACTTCTTTTACCGCTTTAACCACACGCTCTGCATTTGGCAGGTATTCCTGTATCAAAGTTGGTGCGTAGGGAAGCGGAACGTCGCCACCCATAATACGCAGAATAGGAGCATCTAAATAATCAAATGCATCTTTCTGTACCTTGAAGGCAACTTCAGTAGCGATTGAACCTAAAGGCCAGCTTTCTTCAACAAAAACCATCCGGTTTGTTTTCTTTACAGAGTTGATCACAGTATCGTAGTCGATAGGGCGTACAGTGCGCAAATCGATCACTTCAGCATGGATACCCTCTTTTTCGAGTTCGGCAGCAGCAGCATTTACTACTTTCATGATCTTGCCGAAGCCAACCAGGGTAACATCGGTACCTTCTTTGGTTACGTGAGCTTTCCCAAGCGGGATATAATAAGTTTCTTCAGGGACTTCACCTTTATCGCCATACATCAATTCAGATTCCATAAAGATCACCGGATCTGGATCAAGAATAGAAGACTTTAATAAACCTTTTGCATCATATGGGTTCGATGGAACAACCACTTTCAAACCAG